>JBHHXV010000082.1:0-8848 GCA_046757225.1 bacterium | reverse complement strand
GGCCTCGGGTTGCATACCATAATAGAAAAACGGAAGAAGCTCCCTTTGTTGGAGTTTTTCCCCCTGGCAGAACAAATGCTAGAAGGATTGAGCTATGCCCATCACATGCGCATCATCCACCGGGAGATCAAGCCATCCAATATCATGTTCGCTCAGGATAAAACCCTCAAGATCGCCGATTTCGGCATCGCCAAGGTAGCCCATGACGCTTTGGCCCAGATTACCAGGGAAACGGTTTCCGGCACTCTGGTATATATGGCTCCAGAACGGCTCAAAGGAAAACTGGATAATTTCCAGAGCGATATCTATTCAGTGGGGATTATGCTGTATGAGTTCTTAAAGGGAAAACCACCTTTTTACACCGGTGCGGTCGAATTTCAGATCATTCACTCGGATCCCCCTCCCCTTACCGGGGTGCCGGACTTCCTGGCAAAGGTTATTTACAAGGCGATCGCCAAATCTCCCGAAGATCGCTGGCAGAGCGCGGAAGAGATAGTCCTCGCTCTGGACCGCCGCAGCCTGATTCCCAAACCCCTCCCCTCGGAGGTAAATAATGAGCGAAGAAAAAGAAATAAGGAATATCAAGCCGAAAGCATGGCCGATAAGCAATTTCCGGCTATCCGCAAGAAAAAGACAGCTCCCTGGATAGCGGCCGGAATTTCCCTGTTGCTGCTTTCCCTGGTTGGCGCGGGAATTTTAATAAAACATAAATTGAATGACTCACAAAAAACGGTATACGATGAAACCGGTCTTAAAGCAGAAGAAATCAAAAAACTGCTTTCAGCGGCAGACGTCTTGATAGTAAAGAAACGGCTGATCAAGCCGAAAGGCAACAATGCCCTGGAGTTGTTCCGGAGGGTACAGGAACTTGACCCGGAAAATTTTTACGCTCGGCAGAAGATCGCCTGGATTGAAGAGAAATTTCTGGACTGGGCGGAAAAAGCCCGCATCACCAATGACTTGAAAAAGTCCGAGGAATATCTGCTCAAAGCTTCCGCCGTTAATCCGGACAACCTGGAAACCAAAAAGAAAATATTTGAGATATCGGTTCTTATTGCCGCAGCCAGACCCGAAAAGACCATCGCCGAAATAAACAGAGAAAAAATTTTAAAGAAAATCACCCGGAAAAAGGAAGCAAAGAAAAAAGCGGCGCGGAAAAAAGCGGAAAAAGAACGGATAAGAAAACGGAAGCAGGCGGAAAAAGCCAAACAAAAAGCCCTGAAAGCCAAACGGAAAAGCGAAGCGGTCAAAAAGGGCCGGAAAAGCCTGTTCTATTACTCGGGCATGATTTTTATCCCGGCCGGGAAGTTTATTATGGGAAGTTCGGAAAAACAGATCAAAGAGTATATCAGACAGTTCCCGGCCACTACCGATCGGCCTAACTGGCGTAAAAGAATGTTCGAGGACGAGCAGAAGAATCAAAAGGCGCTGGAAGTTTCTCTGAACCCCTTCTGGATCGACCGGCTGGAGGTGACCAACCGCCAGTATCAGGAGTTCGTCAAAGCCAATTCTCAATGGAACAAATACAATATTCCCTCCAGATACTGCGACGAGAACTACCTGAAACACTGGGACGGGGATCAATACCCGATAGATAAAGCCGACCACCCGGTGGTATTTGTGAGCTGGTACGCAGCCAAAGCCTATGCCAGGTGGAAGGGAAAACGGCTGCCTACGGAAGCGGAATGGGAAAAAACGGCCCGGGGAGAAAAGGGGCTTATATGGCCCTGGGGAAACCAATGGAACAGCGCCAACCTGAATTCCCATGAAAGCGGTTTTCAGGGAACCGTGCCGGTGGGCAGTTTTCTCCAGGGAGCCAGCCCGTACAAAGTACTGGATATGGCGGGAAACGTCTGGGAGTGGTGCAATGACTGGTATGGCAGAGATTATTATAATTCCGCTCCGACCCAAAACCCCCAGGGGGCCTTGAAAGGCCGGCTGAAGGTATTAAGGGGGGGATCCTGGGGCAGTTATCAGAAGAATACCCGCTCAGCCAATCGTTACCAGGTGCCCCCGACCTTTTGCGGATACAGTATCGGCTTTCGCTGCGCCAAAACCGATACCTCTAAAGTATTAGCGGATTGAGGATTACCGATTGCGGACCGAGGAATCCGGATTTACGCTCCTGGAATTACTGCTGGCCTTATTGATTCTTTCCCTGATAATGGCGGTGATTGCGGGAGCGGTTAACCTGGCGGTTAAATCGTGGGATGCCGGCGACCGGCTCTCTCTGAGGAATCAAAGGATAAGGATGACGCTGAACCAGATCGGCGATGAGATCCGCTCCATTCAACCGCTGTCTGTTCTGATGGAAAACGACAAAGAAGAAAAACTGAAAAACAAGGGGTTTGTGGGAACCGGCGATTCGGTTACCTTTTTAACCTCCACCATGGGACTCACCAAGAATTCCCGGACGAGAAGGTTAAGAGCGGTATGCTACCGGCTGGAAGGCTCGGAAGGTCTGATCGCTTATGAATCGACCTTGGATTTCAGGGATTTTTTCGAGGATCCGGAGGCCGGTCAACGCCTGGTACTTAACCCGGAGGTAACCTCCCTCTCCTTCAGGTATCTCTATGTTCCCCCGGAAAAAAAAGGCGGCAAGGGCGACCAGGAAGAAGAACTTTCCCCTCAGTGGTTAACCAATTGGGACCCGTCCGATATCGAAAGTAATGATATTATCGAGGATAATAAAGGAAAGGAAATCTCCTTTTACACCCAGGTGCCCAAGGCAGTGGAAATAACCATAAAAGTATCCGGAAACAAATCGGAAATCGAACTTCCCGCTCTGGTGCTGCCGGTCTATGCTGGGCAAGTGATTAAAGCGAAATGAGAAAAAACGATTCTGGGCTGGCTTTAATTATAGTATTATGGCTGCTGGCGCTGGTGAGCGTAATCATTGCTCAATTCGCCTTTTCCATGAAAGTGGAAACCGAAGTAACCCGCAACTATAAAGACCAGATCATAGCGTATCACCTGGCCAAAGCGGGCTTTCACCTGGCAGTCATGGAGATGATGAACCCCACGGTAAATTCCACCAGCACCTCCGGAGAAAAGGTGGTGTTCGGTCACCGGAAGCAGGAAAATGACCAGGATACAGGGGAGGAGGAGATTCCGGTAAATCGGGAAAAGATCCGGCTGGGAAAGGGCTTTTTCAGTTACCGGATTATCGACGAAGAGGGAAAACTGGATCTGAATTTTTTGTCCAATCCCGGCAGAAAGACGATTCTTTCCAAGCTCCTGGAAGTAAGCGCCGGCTTGGCCGGAGAAGAGCTGGAAGAGATTATCGATTCGATTTACGACTGGTGCGACAAGGATGACAATTACCGCCCGAACGGCGCGGAAGATGATTATTACCAGGGGCTGGATCCTCCTTATCACTGTAAGAACGGCCCCTTTGACACCATTTACGACCTGCTGTTGATCAAGGGGGTCACCCCGGAGATATTTTACGGCAATGACGATTCCGGAGAAACCTATGAAGGGTTGGAAAGGAATCTCACGGTATGGAGCGAGGGTGTCCTGAACGAATATTCAGCCTCATTCACCGTGCTTACCGCTCAAAACGGCGGGGAAGAAAAAGCGGAAAAGAAAAAACAGAAGATGTTTGACGAAGAGGGAAAACCGATCGATAATAAACACCGCTCATCCCATTTCAGTATCATTTCCACCGGTTACTGCGCTGACGGCTCCAGCCGGAGAAGCATCCTGGCGGTGGTGAAAAGCGCAGGGGTCGGCACAGCCAACCCCTGGTATGAAATAAAATACTGGAACGATAACTACATACCCTCAGAAACGCGGAAAAGCGGTCAATAAATGTTTCGTAAAAAACAGAGCATCGGCATCGAGATTACCGACGGACAGCTGGATCTGGTGCATCTGGCCAAGACCGGCAAAAACATTGAACTCATCAGGACATTATCACATCCGGTTCCCTCCTATAAGACCGATTATCAGGAATTCAAGAACTGCATAAACGGCTTGACCAAAGAATTTCCCGCCTTAACCAGCAAGCAGACCAAGGTGATTATCGGGCTTCCCCGGCGGGAAATATTCTTTCGGCATATAACCATTCCCCGAGTGGAAGCGGCGGATATCCGCCAGGTGCTGGAGTTTGAAATCGAACGCCATATTCCTTTCCCGGCGGAAGAGGTCTATTTCGATTTTCATATACAGGAACAGAACGAAGAAAGCACTACCCTTCTAATTGTAGTCATCCGCAAGGAAATACTGTTGAAGATGACCATGGCTCTTAATGAGGCGAAAATAAAATACGACGCTATCGACATCAGCTCTTTTTCCATTTACGGATTGCTCCATTATTTCCACAATCAGGTAGAGCGGCAGACGGAAAGAGAGGATATGTTAACCGTGGAGGCCTGGCCCAAAGGAATCGAATTCAACCTGATAGAAAACGGTAAACTGCTCAACAGCCGGGAAATACCTAATAATCTTTCTCCGATGGCCGATACCGGTCTTATTAACATTGAAAAGGATGACAGCCAGGAGAAAAGACAGGAGGAGACAGAACAGCGGCTGCTAAATATGCTCTCTTCCGAGGTAACCGCCATGGTTTACGATACCGCCAGCCGCGCTCTCCTTAATAACACGGGCACCGGTATCTTTCTGTTTGGAGACCCTCAGATCTGTCTCAGGATGCAAACAATCCTCCAAAATTTATTGGGAAGGGAAGCGGTTCTGTTCGATCCGGTCAGACAGATCGGAATAAAGGTTCCCGAAGACTGCCAGACCCGGAAGATTCATTCCTCCGCTATCGGTCTGGCTTTGCAGGGATTAGTGGTTTTTCCCCTGAAGTTCAATCTGATACCTCTTGATGCAACCAAAAAGATCATCAATATAGAGCGCTACACCATCGCCGTGTTCGCCGCCCTGGCCCTTATATTGGGAGGGCTGCATCAGAGCAACAGCTTCAAGCGCCAAAACCGTTTATATAATTATATCCACAGCGAACGGAAAAAATCAGAACCGATCGTCCGGAAAGCAAAGGCGTTTATCGGAAGATATCAAGCCTTGAAGGAGGAAGTCAAGGTAATTAATGAAACGGAATCCGGCCAGCTGGATGTTCTTTCTATTCTGAAAGAGCTGACCGGCCAATTCCCTGAAGATACCTGGCTGACCAACCTGAATATCGACAAGAACGAACTGGAAATAACCGGATACGCCCTGGTGGCTTCCACCTTGATCCCGATCATGGAAAACTCCCAGCTGTTTGAAAAGGTTCAGTTTACCTCTACCATTACCTCAAAGGAAGCAAACAAGGAAAGATTTAAAATAAAAGCGATCATCGAGGGAAAGGAAATCCTGACCAAAAGACCGGTCAAGAGACGGGGAAGAAAAGGCCGGAAAAAAAGGAAACATAAACGGTGAAGATTACCGCCAGAGAAAAAAACTCGCTCCTGCTGCTCCTGGCGGCCACTCTGGCCTTCGGGTTGTATTATTATGTTATCGATCCCTTTCTCACCGAACAGCAGGCAATCGCGGAAGCGGTAAAAACAGAAACCCGGCAGCTGGAACAAAACAATTTAATCTTCAAAAGAGCCGAGCGCCTCAGGCAAAGAGCCTCTTTCCTGCGTAATAAAATAGATTCCTTCAATAAAAAACTGCTTAAAGGAGACAAGCCCCCGGTAGCGGCGGCGGAACTGCAAAGACTGCTCAAGCGGGTCGCCAGGAAACAGAAACTGAAAATTATCAGGGAAAAGATTATGGACCCGGTGAAAAAAGGGAACTATTTACAAATTTCCATTCAAATCACTTTTAAGGGAACCGCTACCAGGCTTACCAGGATCCTGCACGAAATCGAATATCAGCAGCCATTCTTTCTGATGGTTCCCAAGCTCCAGATAAAGGTCGAAAACCCCAGAAAACCGGTAAAGATAGAGGCCACTGTTGAAGTATCCGGGTTTATCAAGTCCGCGGCCGGCTGATTCGTTGACCTGTTTTCGATATTCCGGTTTGACAAACGTTCTGTCTAACTGTATTATTAAAATGTATTAATATTTTCGACCATAGTTTCTCTGAGGTTCTTACAAGAGTGAGGCAATCCTTTAATAAACGCTTAGGCGGCCTTTTGGCGCTGACGATCATGCTGCTGGCGGCTGCGCAGATTTTAAGCGGCTGCGGCGGCTGCGGCGGCAGCAGTGAGGGTGACTCAACCACCTCCGGAGTCCAGGGCGAGGCGTGCAATGATGTTAATAAAGTCACTGTAGACGCGTTCGGCATCCATTATCCCTGCGACATTTGCACCTCTCCGGTAGAAAGCAATGTAGTCAATTATTCCGATTGCGGCACTGGATACCAAAAAAACGACCCGCAAAGCTTTGACTCGAAAATTGTGTGCAATACAACCGGCGAACATCTGATTTCTTATACGAGTATAATCCATGGAGTCAGCAATGTCCTCGGTTACAGTTCATACAGCTACAGCGGAGCGGTTTCAGGGGCTTATACCAACGCTGCCGCCAACCCTCCCAAAGACGGATGCTCTGATGCGGGAGTAGGTCAATGCAGTGCTTTAGATCCAAACAATGATATAGAGGTTCTCCAGTCCGGTGTCCAGATTAATTGGGTATGCAGCAACGAAGTTATAGATGAGATAAGCCAGATGACTGTCTTATATGATACAGACAATCTCGCGACTAATACCGGCTGGGAAAAAAGGGATTTTAAAAAATATGTGAAGATTTTCAAATGTAATTCCTGCACCTGGGGCTGGGTGGACGGGTCTGACGGATATATTATTACAGTGGATGACCTTCGATATTGTATCGTAGACGATGTTGATAACGATGGAGTTCCCTTCCGCACCTCTACAGTTCCCGCTGTCTATAAATATTCAGTTTATACGACAAACAGCGCGCTGGAAAACCAGATCACCCCCATTGTCTCCATGTCCGCTGACGTAACCTTCAACAACTGCCAATAAGGAAATTAAAAGAACCGCCCCGGTTTCAGACCCAGGGACCAGCCGGTCAGGTGGGCCTTTACCATACATTTGATGCAGGTGGGCCAGTAAATCGTGCGGATGGAGACCAGCCGGTCGGTCCAGGCGATTCCGTAGTGCGCGTGAGGCAGGGCGATTCCTCCCACGTGAGCGTGAGACCCGTCCTCCAGGAGCGTATAGGTATGGAGCAGCCGGGTGGCCGCTCTGGTAGAGGGCAGGTTTCTTATGCCGGGGGGGACTCGGTGCTTGGCGGGAACCAGTATCTTGACCTCTTTTCCCTGAACAGCCGCTTCCAGGTCATCCAGCAAGAAGTCCGGAACATTGTTGATTATTATCTTTCGGGCGGTACTTACCTCTTTTACGACCTTCTTCCAGCCGGAAGCGGGTTCGAGAATTCCGCCGGCCACCCCCCCTTCCAATCCGTCTTCAAACCATAAGTCATGCCGCTGGTTGCAGGCCAGACATTCATGATAGGTTACCGAAGAGATCTCCAGGATCTCGTCCCCCAACCAGGCCACGTCAAAAATCACCCGGGCCAGGAAGATATTTCCGTATTCCACCGCTTTGCCGTAATAATCTACCTTGACCGCCTGCCGGTTCCGGTAAAATCTGGCCAGCGGTTTTAAACTTGGGGGAGGGTCGATACCCTCATTAACCGAGATATCCACTTCCCGGTTGTGCAGGTATTTTTTGAGTTCTTCGATATAGAAAAGCGGTATATTGCGAAAGACCGCCGACCGGGAGCGCAGCAAGGCATTTATGACTGCCTGTCTTGCCCGGGGAAGGTCGAGAATCTCCGCCACTTTGATATTTATCAGGCCATTAAACAGACTCATGCTATTATTTTGGTAATGCTGGGCTGAACCAGTTTCCCCTTATGGAAGATCTTATCGTATTGGAGCACAACGGCTAATGACAGCAGCAGAGCGGCGAAACCGACGATAATCGCTCCGGTGTCCGGGTTGGCGAACCAGCCTGACCCGCTGCCCGCCACCGCCCCGATAATCAGGGACAAGGCCGGAACCAGATAGCCGATTAAAGAGCCTTTCACCAGTTGCCGGGGGGGAATACAGATAAGGACTTTATTTCCCGGGCGAGCGCCTGCCCGGTTATCCACCTCCACTTCCAGCTGACCGGTATCCAGGGACAGGTTGCAGCTCTTTTTCTGGCTGCATCCGTGGCAGGCCGAACCTTTGGTTACTGCGATCACCGCCCTTCCCGGCCGGGGAACGGAAACCACCATTCCTTGTTCTTCGATCATCTTCTTATCCTTAATTACTTGCAATTTTAACCCTAAATGCCGATAATAACAACTGGATAGCAAGACTAAAACAAGAATATGACCATAAACAGCCTCAGTTCCCGATTACCGGAATGGGTAAAAGCCCGGCCGGCCAATCCCGAAGAAGTCAGGAAAATAAAGCTGCTTTTACGTAAAGAGCGGCTTAACACGGTCTGCGAAGCCGCCCGCTGCCCGAATATGGGAGAATGTTTCGGCCGCTCGACCGCCACCTTCCTGATCATGGGCGGCTCCTGTACCCGGAACTGCGGGTTCTGCTCCGTATCTCATGATGTTCCGGCTCCCCTGGATCCGGATGAACCGAGAAGAATTGCCGAAGCGGCGGGAAAATTGAAATTAAGGCACGCGGTAATCACATCGGTGACCAGGGACGACCTCCCGGACGGGGGGGCGGTTCATTTCCGGGCCTGCATAAAAGAGATTCGCCACTTGGAGTCATCTCCCACCATAGAGGTCTTAACCCCGGACTTCCAGGGAAACCCGGAGGCAATCAAAACAATAGTGGAAGCCGCCCCGGACATCTTCAACCATAACCTGGAGACCGTTCCCCGGCTTTACCCGCAGGTGCGTCCTCAAGCCGATTTTCAACA
>JBHHXV010000081.1:0-8856 GCA_046757225.1 bacterium | reverse complement strand
CAGACCGAGCTGTACCGGGGGGCTGAGTATGTGATCGATTTCCTGCCAAAATTGAAGCTGGAGACAGTGCTCTCAGACGACCTGGTCGACCGGACGATAGAGGCGATCGTGGAGGTGGCCCATACCGGCAAGATCGGAGACGGCAAGATCTTTGTGCTGCCGGTAGAGGAGGCGGTCAGGATCCGCACCGGCGAAAAGGGAGAGGAAGCGGTTTAATTTAAAAACAGGACGCAGATAAACGCTGATTTACAAGATTTTTTTTAATTTGTTTGCGTTACATCTGCGAAAATCCGCGTCCTAATTACCGGCTTTTAAAAAAAGTATTTGACAAATCCGGTTTTCATGTGTATAGTCAACAATCTTTGCCTTCTCTGAAAATGTAAAAATTCTTCCGATATAACAGGTTGACTTACCTTTGAATTTTAGCGAGCAGATTCTGGAAGATATTCGTTTGCGGACTGATATCGTCAGCCTGGTTTCTGAATACGTTCTTCTCAAGAAAAAGGGAACCAATTACTACGGTATCTGCCCCTTTCACACCGAGAAAACCCCCTCCTTTTCCGTCAGTCCCGCCAAGCAGATCTGGCACTGTTTCGGCTGCCATGCCGGAGGAGATATTTATCAGTTTCTGATCAAGATCGATCAACTCAGCTTTCCCGAAGCGGTGGCTGTTCTGGCCGAAAAATGCGGAGTGACCTTACCTTCTTACCAGAAAGATTCAGGAGAGCACGAAAGGCGTTCCCAGCTGTTGAATATCTACCGGGAAGCTCATAAGGTGCTGATTGACAACCTCTCATCCGGCAAGGACAGGAAAGGAAAACAATATCTGGCCGAGCGGGGCGTTTCCGAAGATATGATTGGAAAATTCTCCCTCGGGTATCTCGGCCCGGAGTGGGACAAACTTTACCGGCGGCTTAAAGCCGCGAATTTCCGGGATGACGCGCTCGAGTCCTGCGGTCTTTTTTTGAAAAGGAAATCCGGCCGGGGGTGTGTTGACCGTTTTCGGGGAAGGTTGATTTTTCCTATCTGCAATCCGCGGGGAGAAGTGATCTCTTTTGGCGGCAGAACCCTGATGGAAGGGGAACAGGCCAAATATATCAATTCCCCTGAATCAGCCATCTACAGCAAACGGAGCAATCTATACGCCCTGAATATTTCCAAGGAAGCGATCCGGAATTCCAAGTCGGCCATCGTGGTGGAAGGTTATCTGGACTGCATCGCCGCTCATCAGTTCGGCTTTGCCAATACGGTCGCCACCTTGGGCACCGCCTTTACCGAGGATCATGTCCGGTTGCTGAGGCGTTACACGGCCGAAGTGGCACTGGTCTTCGATTCGGATAAGGCCGGAACCGCCGCGGCCGAGCGGAGTTTCCAGGTGTTTATCAACAGCGATCTCCTGGTCAGGGTGGTTCGGTTGAAAGAGGGGATGGACCCGGATGATTTTCTGCGCACCCAGGGGCCGGAGCGGTTTAAAGAGGCGGTGGAAAAGGGGGAGAACCTGTTTGATTTCGTGTTAAACAGGGCGATGGAGGAGTTCGATCTTGAGACGGTAACCGGCAAGATGAACTGCCTCAATAAAGTGATCCCCCTGCTGTCTTCCATCAAGAATCAGGCCAAGAGATCCGTCTATCTCCAGCAGCTGAAATCCGGCCTTAACATCGAAGAAAAGATATTGCTGGAGGAATTGAAACGGGCGGTAGCCACCGGAAGAAAGATATCCCCGAAAAGTACTGGCCAGGAAAAAGCCGCTTACCGGAAGCTTGATCTGCTGTTTGTCAAGCTGCTCATTCATCACCCGGAACTGGCTCCCGCGGCGGTCGGAGAGGTGCCGGCCGATCTGTTAACAGACGAAATCACCCGGGAAATTTACCGTGCCATCTGCCGCCTGGCAAAGATAAAGGATACAATCGTTCCCAATATGATAATAGAAAAATTAATTTCCCCAGAGGCGAAAAATCTTTCTACCAGACTGGCTTTTGAACCGGATGAGCAGGGAGACCCGAACCTGCTGTATGCCGACTGTCTTCGTTCTTTCCAAAAAAGCAGGCTGCAAAGCGAACTGGGCGGTAAGAGAGCCAGGCTGACCGCCGGAGAAGCCGACCGGGAAATATTGATCAGCTACCTGGAAACGCAACGTAAACTAAAACTGGAGACAAAGCTTAAATGACTATTCCTTCAGAAGCCTTATACAAGGACAACAATGCCATGTTAAGGGAATCCCCCATGAAAAAAGAGCATCATGCCAGCATAAAGCAGCTCATATCCATGGGACTGGAAAAGAGCTTCCTGACTTATGCCGAAATAAACGACATCCTGCCCAAAGATATCATCAGTTCGGTGGAGATTGAAGACCTTTTCGTGCTTTTCAATGACATGAATATAGAAATAGTCGAAGAAAAGATAAAAGAAAAAGGAAAGGGAAACGGCGGCAAAGGATCGATCGACCAGGGCTTGACCTTCGGTCTGGACTCGGAGTTCACCGGCCGGACTGACGACCCTGTGCGCATGTATCTAAGGGAGATGGGGACCGTTCCCTTGTTGACCCGTGAGGGGGAAGTGGAAATCGCCAAAAAGGTCGAGCATGGCAAACAGATTATTGAAAAGGTGGTGTTCAGGTCCAACCTCACTATCGATGAACTGATCAGCTTGAAAGAAAAACTGGAAATCCAGGAGTGCCGGCTCAAGAACATCATTATCAGCGGCGATGAAGATATATCTCCTGAATCCGATGACTATGTTGATGAGCTGTCATCCCGGTTTATCAAAAGGGTGGGAGAGATTGAACGGCTTAATAAAGAAGCGAACCGGTTATCGGAAGATCTGAAAAGTAACCGGTTTTCCTCGAAAGAATCCGACCTGAAGATGCGCGACCTGAAAAAATATCGGGCTCAAATCCGCAGACAGATAAAAAAGCTCAATCTTTCTCATTTTTTTGTTTTATCTATGGCGGAAAAGATAAAGGAGTTGCTGAACAAGATAAACGCTTCTGAAAAAAGGTTGAGCCTGATCAAAGCAGAAACGGGGATGACCGATGAGGCTAAAGGGCTTGCTTCCGACATCCTGCTCTTGGAATACAAAGCGGGGGTCCCTGCGGAAAAACTGCGGGAAACCGTCAGAAGGCTTAAACAAGGGGAGAGAGAAACGAAAAGGGCCAAAATGGCTTTAGTGGAAGCCAACCTTCGCCTGGTGGTCAGTATCGCCAAAAAATATACCAATCGGGGATTACAGTTTCTGGACCTGATTCAGGAGGGAAACATCGGATTGATGAAGGCGGTGGACAAATTTGAATACCGGCGGGGTTATAAGTTCAGTACATACGCCACCTGGTGGATCCGCCAGGCTATTACCAGGGCGATCGCCGATCAGGCCCGGACTATCCGGATTCCCGTGCATATGATCGAAACCATAAACAAGCTGGTCAGAACCTCACGGCACCTGGTTCAGGAACTGGGGAGAGAACCGACCCCCGAAGAGATTTCGGAAAAGATGTTAATCCCGGCGGACAAGGTCAGGAAGGTGATGAAGATAGCCCAGGAACCGATCTCTCTGGAAACACCGATTGGAGAAGAAGAAGACAGTCACCTGGGCGATTTTATCGAGGACAAGGGAGTGGTATCCCCCATTGACGCGGTCATCAACATTAATCTCAAGGAGCAAACCGCCAATGTGCTTTCCTCTTTAAGCTACCGGGAAGAAAAGGTTCTTCGTATGCGTTTCGGCATTGGTGAATATTGTGAGCATACCCTGGAAGAGGTCGGCCAGAGTTTCGATGTCACCAGAGAACGGATCAGGCAGATCGAGGCCAAGGCGCTGCGGAAATTGAGGCATCCCAACCGAAGCAGAAGACTGCAAAGCTTCGTGGCGGAGGCTTAGTAAATGAATGGCTTAGTGACTGTTTTTATCGGAAGCGATTCTGATTACGAGACCGTAAAACCGGCTCTGGATCAGTTGAGCGGTTTCGGCATTGCCTGGGAAATAGTGGTTTCTTCCGCTCACCGCTCTCCGGAACGGACCAGGAGACTGGTAAGGGAAGCGGAGAGTAAAGGAGCCGAATGTTTGATAGCGGCTGCCGGCTGCGCCGCTCACCTGGCCGGAGTGATCGCTTCGGAAACCACTCTGCCGGTGATCGGCATACCGATTGACGCCTCTTCCCTGAAAGGGATGGACGCGCTGCTGGCCACGGTTCAGATGCCCTCCGGGATTCCGGTGGCCACCATGGCTGTCGGTCAGGCCGGAGCCAGGAACGCCGCGGTTCTGGCTGCCCGGATACTGGCAATCAAATACCCGGAAATCAAACGGCGGCTCAATGATCATCAACAGGCCCTGGCCGAACAGGTGGAAGTCAAAAACAAAAGACTTCAAGAACGGCTGGCTGCCGGATAAGGGAAAAACCGCCCTTGTGAACGTTGAAATTCCGGCGGAAAGAATAAAAAAAGCGGCGGCAACTATCCGCCGGGGCGGGATTATCCTGTTTCCCACGGATACGACCTATGGTTTAGGCGCGGACCCTTTCAATGACCGGGCGGTTGAGCGGTTATACCGGATAAAGCGGCGCGATGCGGCTAAGCCGGTGTTGCTGTTAATCGATAAACCGGAGGATCTGGATGCATTGACTGCCGG
This sequence comes from bacterium, assembly GCA_046757225.1. Classification (GTDB taxonomy): domain Bacteria; phylum SZUA-182; class SZUA-182; order JBHHXV01; family JBHHXV01; genus JBHHXV01. The sequence continues at coordinate 4,236 of JBHHXV010000081.1, read as the reverse complement.
TATCCCTCCCTCCGCTTCCGTTCTGATGGAAAAATTCTGGCCGGGACCGCTTACCTTGATTCTGCCCGCCGCCGCCAGGTTACGGCCGCATCATATTTTCAAAACCGGCCGGGTAGCGGTCAGGTTGCCGGATCAACGGATCGCCCGCCGGATAGCAGCTGCCGCCGGGGTTCCCCTTACCGCCACCAGCGCCAATATCTCCGGCTCTCCCAGCTGCCTGGCCCCTTCCTCCCTTCCCGATTGTTTTCTGAAGGAAATCGATCTGGTGATCGACGCGGGTAAATGCTCCCAAACCAGGGACTCCACTATTGTGGATACCACCAGAACCCCGCCGGTGATGATCCGAGAGGGAGCGATTCCTTACTCCCGGATTAAGGAACAGGGAATTGACCATGGCTGAAAAATTGATGCCCCTTACCGGTCACCTGGACGAACTGCGCTCCCGGCTGATCAAGATGATCGGGTCGGTAAGCGTGGGGTTTTTCCTTTGTTATTTTTTTTCCGAGCGGATAATCAGCCTCCTGCAAGCCCCGCTTAACCTTCCCCTGGTCTTCATCGCCCCCACCGAAGCCTTCTTAACGAACCTGAAAGTGGCCTTTTTTTCCGGGATCGGCCTGGCTTATCCGATAATCGGTTATCAGTGGTGGGCTTTCATCCGGCCCGGTTTAAAGGAAAACGAACGCAGTCACGCCGTCTGGCTGTTTACCCTGGGGCCGTTGTTGTTCTGCCTGGGATCGGCTTTTGCCTATTGGGGGGTGCTGCCACTGGGCATAAAATTTCTGCTCAGCTTTAAGACCGCTTCCCTTGTCCCGATGCTTACCCTGAACGAGTATATCTCCTTTTGTCTCTTGATGATTGTCGCTTTCGGGCTGATTTTCAACCTGCCCCTGGCAGTGGTGATCCTCGCCAGGATAGGGATTATCACCCCCGCCAGGATGCGTTCCTCCCGCAAATACGCGGTTTTGATTATTTTTGTTCTGGCGGCGCTTCTCACCCCTCCCGACGTTTTTACTCAGACGATGATGGCGCTTCCTCTGCTGCTGTTATATGAAGTCAGTATCTGGCTGGCCGGAAAGACGGGAAAGTAAAAGGGCCGGTTTTCGCTTGTCAAACCGTGAGTTAACCAATACAATAGGAGATCATATCATGGCGGAAAAAGAAGAGAAATGTTATAAATGCGGAAAGGAAACCGGGGTTTACACCATGGTGACCATGTACCATTGTGAGAACTGCCGGCACTATATCTGCGCGGACTGCCTCCCCCCGGAATGCGTAAAGGGAAAGATCTTTAAAAAACAGTTCTGCCCCGGCTGCGATCAGAAAATGAAATACGTTGATGTCGTATAAGAAAAAGTCTGTTGCCGCTGTTGCGGGCTTATTGGCTGTTTTCCTTTTTTATCAACAATATATTCGACCTCGGCTGAGATATTATGTCACTGAAACCGTTAATAAATACGATCTGCTGGATTATGGCTTACTGCCTAAATATCATAAATTAGCCAAAAATTTCCGGCTGATCAACACCAATCTTGACGCTCTTAACCGGAAAGCGGCCGGTTTATTAGAGGAAAAGGAAAAGAAAGCGAACCCCGAACCGCTGGATTTCCCCCCCTTTTTTGAAAAAGAGCCGGACAGCAGTGAAATTCTGCGCAGGATCTATCTGCTCTCCTTTTTCATCGATAGTCTGGTAGAGCGGCCGGACCATCCGGCAAAAAGCAGCGAGCTCATTGTTTTATCGAAAGAAATTTCCGGCAGGAAGGCTTTCTATGAACTGAAACTGCCCAGGGACAGGGAAATAATCAATAAAAGAATTATTATCAGAAACCGGGGAACAAAAGAGATTGTCAACCCCAAGGTAATAGTAAATGACCGGAAAAAATGGTTTGATATCGATTCCCTGGTTAAATCGGTGGTAAAACCGGGTATGACTGACGAGGAAAAGGCTTTAAGCATCTGGAATTTCCTGAACAGAAACCGCTATGGTTTCTCCCCTCCCACCGAAAAGCGGGAAGCTCATGATGTGGTAAAATACCTGAACGCTTACGGTTTCGGGCTTTGCGACGACACCGCTTCAAGTTTTTATTGCCTGGCCCGAAAAGCCGGACTGCCAAGCAGGATCTGGGCCTTAACCGGTCATGTGGTGAGTGAGGTGTTTTTTCAGAATGACTGGCATATGCTGGACTCGGACAAGCAGAAGTTTTACCTGGAAAGGGATAACAAAACCATTGCCAGCGTGGAAGATATTACCCGAGATCCAAAACTGATTTGCCGGGTGCCCCGGGAAGCGAACCCTCCGGCGGAAAAACCGGGAAAACTGGAACATATTTTCGCCACCAGAGAGAATAATAACATCGGAGAGTTCTGGATGAAGACCGCTTCGGCCAGCCATAACCTGAATTACCGGTTGAGGCCGGGAGAAACCTTTGTGGGAACCTGGAGAGGAGAGGGAAGATATATCGCTTATGGAGAACGCTATTTCAATAAACCGCCCAGCTATGGAAAAGGAAGGTTCATCTATAAACCGGAAAAAAGCTTTTTTAACAAGGGTTCCCTGGTCATTGATTTCAAGACTCCCTATCCGATAACCGGCGGGACGGTCACGGTGGAGTGCTCTTTGAAAGAGAAAGACAATTCCCTTACCGTCTCTTTTTCCTCTAACCGGAAAAAATGGTGGGAAATAAGCCGGACTACCGGCGAGAAAACCGGGCACCGTTTCAGTGAGAATTTCAGCAATTTCTTTCCCAGCGGCTATGGCGACCCTCTCTATACATATTATTTAAAATTCGATTTATCAGGCGCAAAGCCCGCCACTTCCAGCATCGACAGACTGGAAATAATCACCGATACCCAGTTGGCGCCCCGCAGCCTGCCTGAACTGGAAAGGGGCGTCAATAAAGTGGTGTATCTCTCGGACTCGCCGGACGGACAGGCGGTTGAAGTGGAATTTCAATACAGCCCGGGCCGGAAATATCATTCCCCGCTGAATTCTCAAAGATTGAACGAGCCGGAATCGGATAAGAGCCGACTGTCATTCAGCTGGAATACTCCCGATAACTGGAGTTCCGGGAAAATAGAATATAACTTTCAATTGTCCGGGCGAAGAGATTTTTTAATCCCCTTGACCCCGGATTTCGATATAATAACGGAAAAAAAGCGGGTGATCATAGACAGGGAATGGTTTAATCGGGGGCAGACATACTATTGGAGAATCAGGAGCAGATATATGAATGAGCCATGGGGCAGTTTCAGCCCAGGCCGGCAGTTGGTAATCAAGTGACATGGCCGCTAAAAACGAGATAACATTTTTTGATTTTGATTTCGACAATATCGGCTATCATGTCGAAACCGCTCAGGAGCTTCTGGACGGCGGAACGGGAGTAAACGAGTTTACGGAGACCGGCAAAACCGTTTTTATGACAGCCGTCGAAGAAGGCGACCGGGAACTGGTAAAAAAGCTCTTAAAGCAGGGAGCGCTGGTAAACTCGCAGACAGAGACCGGCAAGACTTCCCTGATAATGGCGGTGGACAAAGAAAATCTTGAAATAGTAGCGATACTGCTTGACCACGGCGCAGATGTAAATATAAAAACCAAAACCGGGTGGACCGCTTTGATGCGGGCGATCACGAAGAAGAATGTTGAAATAGTGAATCTGTTATTATCCAAGGGAGCCGATATCAACGTTCAGGGAGAAAACCAGTCCACTGTTCTGATGCGGGCCTCTATGGTGGGAAACAATGAAATCGTGCGGATTCTTCTGGATCACGGGGCTGAGGTAAACACTAAAACCGACACCGGCTGGACCGCCCTGATGGACGCGGTTGACCAGGGCAACACCGACACTGTCCGGCTCCTGCTGGAGCGGGGAATAGAGGTGGACGCCAGACAGGATAACGGCAAGACCGCTTTGATCGGGGCCGCTTCCAAGGGCTTTCTGGAAATTATCCAGGTGCTGCTGGATTACGGGGCGGATATAAACGCCCAGGACAATACCGGCTGGAGCGCTTTATTATGGGCGGCCAACAGCGGTTTTGCCGGGCTGGTCAAGCCGATGCTGGAGAGGGGCGCGAACCAGGCTCTGAAACACTCCGACGGCATGACCGCTTTGAGGAAGGCCGCCAACCGCGGTTATGCAGAAATAGTCGAAATATTGACCGCCGCTGAATAATGCAGGTTTTATTTTGCCCGAATAATTCGGGAATCATAGCAAAGCAGATGATATGTTGTTGAAAATAGTT
>JBHHXV010000080.1:0-8872 GCA_046757225.1 bacterium | reverse complement strand
CTGGGGGTAGAGAATCGAAGACAGGACGTTCCGTTTGTCCAGCTGGTGCCGCAATTTCCGTTCCATTTCCGTTTTCTGTTGGTCGAGATCAATATCGGGAATCGATTTTCCCGGACGATCGGTCAAGGGGGTTCTTCCCTTCAGGACAGCCGCCTGTAATTCTCGGGGAAATCCTTGATAAGGCTGGCCTAATTTCCCTAGAAAAAAATCCACCACTGATTGAGGAAAATCTATCTCCGAAGCCTTTTCCAGGATTTCATCCTCTTTGATATTATTGGTAAGAAGGTACAGGGCCATATCTCCCACGACTTTGGAAGAAGGGGTGACCTTTATGATATCGCCCATCTGTTTATTGACCGCCTCGTACATGGAAAGCAGTTCTTCCCAGCGGTCTCCCAGGCCCATTTCTTTGGCCTGAGGCCAGAGGTTGCTGTACTGCCCTCCGGGAATTTCGTGCTTATAGATCTCGGCTGTGCCGTATAACAACCCGCTTTCAAAAGGATAATAGCACTCCCGCATCCGGGCCCAGTAATCGGAAAATTTATTCAGGTTATCCTGGCCGAGCCCGGTATTCCTGGGAGTGTTTTCCAGAGTTGATACAATCGAGTTCAGGTTCGGCTGGGAAGTCAGTCCCGACATGGAAGCGATGGCGCAATCCACTATATCCACTTCCGCCTCAGCCGCTTTGAGGATAGCCGCCGCCTGAACCCCTGAGGTGGCATGGGTGTGAAAATGAAGGGGGATACCGATCTCTCCTTTCAGGGTTTTCACCAGTTTCTCGATGGCATACGGCTTGCACAGTCCGGCCATATCCTTGATCGCCAGGATATGGGCTCCCATCTTTTCTATCTCTTTGGCCAAGGTTACATAGTACTTTAAATTGTATTTATCCCTGCGGGAATCCAGAATATCACCGGTATAGCAGATGGCCACCTCAGCCAGTTTCCCTGATTTAATCACCTCTTCGATAGATATGCGCATATTTTCCAGCCAGTTGAGGGAATCGAAAATCCGGAAAACATCGATCCCCGCCTGGGCGGATTCCCGGATAAACTCTTTAATGACCTTGTCCGGGTAGGCGGTATAACCGACCGCGTTGGAGCCCCGCAGCAGCATCTGAAACAGCAGGTTGGGAATCTTTTCCCGTAATTTCACCAGCCGCTCCCAGGGGCACTCTTTTAAAAAGCGCAGACTGGTGTCAAAGGTGGCCCCTCCCCACATCTCGACCGAAAAGATTTCCGGATTCATCCGGCTGTAGCTGTCAGCGATTTTAAGTAAATCATAAGACCTCACCCTGGTGGCCAGCAGCGATTGATGAGCGTCCCTGAAGGTCGTGTCAGTAATAAGCAGGCGTTTTTTTTCCTTGATCCATCGGGAGAATTTTTCCGCTCCCATTTCCTCCAGCAACTGTTTGGTTCCCTTAGCTGGAGGAACCGTGAGATCGCATTCCGGCAGCTTGGTTTTTCGGAAGACGCGGTTCGTTTCCCGGTGTTTGACCATGGGGTTGCCGTTAATAATCACTTCCGAAATATACTTCAACAGGTGATAAGCCTTGTCGCGCTGCTCGGAGAACCTGAACAGCTCCGGGTGCTCGTCGATAAAAGAGGTGGAGCATCCCCCTTCCAGAAATTTCGGATGATTGATGACATTCTCTAAAAAGGGGAGGTTGGTTTCCACCCCTCTGATCCGGAACTCCCTTAAAGCCCGCAGCGCCTTGTGAACAGCGTCTTCAAAATCGATGCTCCAGATGGTGAGCTTGACCAGGAGAGAATCGTAAAAAGGGGTAATTATAGCTCCGGGATAGGCGGAACCGGCGTCGAGGCGAACCCCGAAACTGGCGGGGGACTGGTAGATCTCGATCCGCCCGTGATCAGGGATGAAATTGTTTCTGGCGTCCTCAGTAGTCACCCGGCACTGAAAAGCGAATCCTCTTTCGGAAATCGAACCCTGGGAAATTCCGATCTGCCTGCTATTCAAGCGGTATCCTTCAGCCACCCTGAGCTGGCTTTTCACTATGTCCAGGCCGGTAATCATCTCCGTAACCGTATGTTCCACCTGGATGCGGGGATTCATTTCAATAAAATAGGGATTCCAGTCACGGTCGACCAGAAACTCGACTGTCCCGGCGTTTTTATAGCCGATATGACTGGCCAGTGTAACCGCGTCATTACAAAGCCTTTCTCTTACCTTCGGCGGGATATTCAAGCAAGGGGCGATTTCCACCACCTTCTGGTGGCGCCTTTGAATAGAGCAGTCCCGCTCATAGAGATGGACAACCTGGCCGTGATTGTCAGCCAGTATCTGAACCTCGATATGCTTGGAGTCCACTATATATTTTTCCAGAAAAAGCTCCCCTTTTCCGAAGGCGCTGACCGCTTCCCTGTGGGCCTGAAGAAAGAGATCGTCGAATTCCTCCAACCGGGGAACCGTTCTCATTCCCCGCCCTCCCCCGCCGAACGAGGCCTTGACAATCAGAGGGAAACCTATCTTCCGGGCTTTTTTCCTTGCTTCCTGCAGGTCGGTCAACCCTTTTTCGGTTCCGGGAATAAGAGACAACCCCGCCTCTGAGGCGCATTTCTTGGCGTGGATCTTATTCCCCATCTTTTCGATAAGCCGGGAATCAGGGCCGATAAAGATGATCCCGTTTTCCTCGCATCTCCGGGCAAAATCCGGATTTTCCGATAAAAAGCCGTATCCCGGATGAATCGCGTCCGCCCGGTGCAGCCGGGCGAGTTTGATAATACCTTCAATGTCGAGATAGGCTTGAACCGGCGGCTGACCTTCTCCCGTCAAATAGGATTCATCGGCTTTGTAACGATGCAGGGAAAACCGGTCTTCATAGGAAAATATGCCGATACTGCCTATTCCAAGTTCCGCGCAAGCCCGGAAGATCCTGATGGCGATCTCGCCCCGGTTGGCAACTAATACTTTTTTTATTTTTTTCATAATATGGGCTAAATATAACAAATTAAACTTAATAATTTCCACTAAAAAGATATTGCAAATTACGGCAAAATAGGCAATAATGCGCATCTAACAACAGGTTAGCGGTTTTTTTCGGTAATAACAAGCGAGAGGTACATGCTTATGAGTGACATCAAAAAAAAGGTCATAGAAATTATTGTCGAACAGCTCGGAGTGGCCGAGGAAGAAGTAACCCCGAATGCTTCGTTTGTGGATGATTTGGGCGCTGATTCTTTGGATACGGTGGAATTGGTTATGGCCTTGGAAGAGGAATTCGACCTGGAAATCCCGGATGAGGACGCGGAAAACATCACTTCCGTAAAAGACGCCATTACTTACTTGACCGATCATTCTTCATAACCGGAATAATCGGGAATCATAACCGCGGTTTCCGTTTTGAGACCGGAATTTTAGGAAATTTGTTGAAGAGAAAAGTCGTTATTACAGGAATGGGGATGATAAGCCCCCTGGCCAACAACCTGTCGGACAGTTGGAAAAGGCTTTGCCGGGGAGAAAACGGCATCGGGCCGATTACCAAATTTGATGCCAGCGACTACGATTCACGTATTGCCGGAGAAGTGAAGGATTTCGATCCCCTCCAGTATTTCCCCAAAAAAGATCTGAAAAAGATGGATCTTTTTATTCAATATGCGGTGGCGGCCAGCGAAATGGCGGTGCAGGACGCGGGAATAAAAATAAGCGGGGAAGACCGTTATCGCACCGGAGTGATAATCGGCGCGGGATTGGGAGGGCTTCCCACCATAGAGAAATATCATGAAAAAAAGCTTCAATCAGGCCCCCGGAAAATAACCCCCTTTTTCGTACCGATGCTGATAATCAATTTAGCGCCCGGCAATGTATCGATCCGCTTCGGTTATAAGGGACCCAATTATTCGGTGGTAAGCGCCTGCGCTTCGGGCACCCACTCGATCGGAGACGCTTTCAAGCTTATTCAGTCAGGCAAGGCCGAGGTCATGCTGGCCGGGGGCTGCGAATCGGTAATCTCTCCCATGGCGGTAGGCGGCTTCAGCTCCATGAAAGCCCTGTCCACCAGAAACGACGATCCCGCCGGGGCTTCCCGGCCTTTTGACCGCAACCGAGACGGCTTTGTAATAGCGGAAGGAGCCGGAATCATGGTTCTGGAAGAGCTTGAATACGCCCGGAAACGGGGAGCCAGAATTTACGCGGAGGTAATCGGTATCGGAATGTCCGCGGACGCTTATCATATATCCTCCCCGGATCCGGACGCCGTAGGAGCGGTCCGGTCCATGACCGCCTGCCTGGAGGACGCCGGTATCTCACCGGATGAGGTGGATTATATCAATGCTCACGGAACCTCCACCCTTATTAATGACAAGCAGGAATCAGAGGCGATCAAGAAGGTTTTCGGTGAGAAAGCCTCCAGTATTTCCATCAGCTCCAACAAATCGATGATCGGCCATCTGCTGGGGGCCGCCGGAGGCGTGGAAGGGGTTTTTACCGCTCTTTCCCTTTATCACGGGATAATACCTCCCACTATCAATTATGAGACCCCAGACCCTGAATGCGATCTGGACTACACCCCCAATACTTCCCAAAACAGGGAGATAAGAACGGCCATTTCCAATTCCTTCGGATTTGGAGGAACCAACGCTACTCTTGCCTTAAGAAAATATCAGTAATTATAATTGCCATAATGATAAAAGATGTCGAATCCCGGTTCCGGCAAATCAGTTTACTTTCTTCAGGAATACATCGATTATTTCTTTCGTGAAAACAAGCTGCTTCATACCGCTCTAAGCCATTCTTCCTATCAATACGAGGTTAACGAATCAGCGAACAGCAACGAGGTTCTGGAATTCGTAGGGGACTCCGTATTGGAACTGATCGTCCGGCTGGAACTGGTCCGGCTCTATCCCAAGAAAACCGAGGGAGAGCTTTCCCGAATGAAATCACAGCTGGTCAATAAAAGCAATCTGGCCCGGATCTCCCGTAAAATAAATTTAGGGGACTACCTGAAGCTGGGCAAGGGAGAGGAGTCTTCCGGCGGACGAAACAAGGACTCTCTCCTGGCGGACGCTTATGAAGCGCTGGTAGGCGGGATCTTTATGGATGGAGGGCTCAGCTGCGCCTCCCGGGTGGCCTTGAAGCACCTGGAATTATGCGACGATGAAATCATTCCCCTGGAAAAAAAGGAATTGAAGGATTTTAAAACCACCTTACAGGAATTCGTCCAGAAGCAGTACAAATGCACCCCCGAATATTTTCTGGAAGCAGTATACGGGCCCGATCATTCCAGCCGGTTTCATGTATCGTTAAAGGTTCTGGACAAGATATACGGACTGGGAATCGGGTCTTCAAAAAAGAAAGCGGAGCAAGTGGCCGCCAAAGAAGCGATCAAGGATTTCAACATTCTCGATGTATAACCGTTTTATAAAAGTTAATATCGTGCCCAAATTACTGCTGACCGGTTTTATAGGAATCCTTCTGTTTGCCTGCCACAAAGGTCGAAGCGACGGAAAAGAAATTATTAAACTGGGGGTAGTGCTTCCCCTGACCGGCCCTCCGGCGGCGGCCGGCATAGAGATGTTCAACTCAGTGAAACTGGCGGTGGAGGAATGGAATTCCGCCGCCAGAATTCCGGGCTATAAAATCGTGGCTGAAGCCAAGGATGACGCGGCTGACCCCAAACAGGCGGTAGCCTCGGCCCACTCTTTGATGTCCGATTCCAGGGTGTACGCGGTGGTGGCTCATTTAAACAGCGGCTGCTTTTTACCGGCTTCACGGATCTATCACGATTACGGGGTGGCCGCCATGAGCGGAGCCGCCACCAATCCGGAGATAACCTTGCAGGGTTACCCGGAAATCTTCCGAATCTGCACTACTGACCTGGTTCAGGGGCAATTAATAGTCCCTTACCTCCTGGAATCCGGTACGGAAAAGATGGCGATTATTCATGATAAAACTCAATATGGCCAGGGATTGGCTGAGGTTGTTAAAAAAGCCGCTCAAAAAAGTAAAATCAAGATCGTCAGTTTCGACGGAATCAATGTGGGAGATAAGGATTTCAAGGCGATTTTGACCAGAATCAAAGACCTTGATCCGGATACGATCTATTTTGGCGGCATGTATGACGAGGCCGGGCTGATTGTGAGGCAGATGCGCGACCTGGGAATGAAACAGCGGTTTACCAGCGATGACGGGGTGTTCGGTAAGGATTTTGTGGATGCCGGCGGCCGGGAAGCCTGTGAGGGATCATTGATATCAATGGTGGGAGTTCCCATAAACGATCTTACCGCGGCCAGGGAATATATTAATAATTATCAAAAAGAATTCGGGGTGGAGGTTCAGAATTACGGCCCTTATGCCTATGACGTAGCCAACATACTTTTAACCGCTATTTCCAGGGTGATCGAACGGGAAGGCAAACCGAAAAGGAAAGCGATAATCAATGAATTGAAAACCATAAAATACAAAGGGGTGATAGGAGAGACCTCTTTTGATAAAAACGGGGACACCAACTTAAAGGTGATTACTATCTATCGGGTGGAAAACGGTAAATTCAAGCCGGTTAAAACCCAGGCATGGAGAAATCTTTAACCCGGCCTATTCACAACGTGAGCTGCTTTTGCCAGACCTGTATCGGAAAAAGCTTCATGCCAACGTCCCAACAAAATTCGTTAGCAAAACAAGTTGAAGGGAGACTGACAAAAAGTAACTATTTTCAACAACATATCGTCCGCTTTGCTATGATTCCCGAATTATTCGGGTTAGAAAGGGGTGTTATGATGCGCAATACATTTGGTGGGGCACTTTTCCACGCATTTCAGGCAGGTTGTGCATTTTTCCTGATTGATCTTGGCCAGAAAACTGTCGATCGTGATCGCGTCATCCTCGCACACCTTTTGACACATCATGCAGCCGATACAACCTACTTTGCAGGATTTTCTTACTACAGCGCCCTTGTCTACTGAATTGCATAACACCACTGTCTTGGTGGTGGGAGGAGTGACTTCTATGACATTTTTAGGACAGATCTGCTCGCATTTTCCGCAGCCGGTGCATTTATCCATATCAACGACCGGCAAACGGTTATCACCCATATGAATGGCGTCGAACGGGCAGACCTTGACGCAACTCCCATGCCCCAGACAGCCGTATTGACAGAGCTTGTCCCCGCCGGCCACCAGGTTGACCGCCAGGCAGTCCTCCACCCCGATATATTCGTATTTATCCACCGCGCAGTCCGGAGACCCCTGGCACAAAACCCGGGCGATTACCTTTTCCTTGGCCTGGGCTTCCATTCCCATAATGGCGGCTACCGCTTTGGCTACATCGTGACCTCCGGGGATGCAGCCGTTTACCTCCGCCCCTTCTTCCACCACCGCCTTGGCGAACTGGGCGCAGCCGGCATAGCCGCAGGCCCCGCAATTCACCGCCGGCAGGACGTCTTCGATCTCTTCGATCTTGGGGTCTACAAAGACCGCGAACTTCTTGGCGGCAAACCCCAGCCCTAAACCGGATACCGCCCCTAAACCACCTATCGCTATTATCGCTTCTATCATATTTTAACCTTTAAACCAGCCCGGCAAACCCCATGAATGCCAGGGACAGCAGCCCGGCGGTAATCAGTCCGATCGGCATTCCTTCCAAAGCCCGGGGAACATCGCTCAGGGCCAGCCGTTCCCGGATGCCGGCGAACAGAAACAACGCCAGGGCGAATCCCAGGGCGGAACTGAAAGAAAAGAGAACGGTTTCCACAAAATTATAACTCTCGTCGATATTGATAATGGCCACGCCCAGCACCGCGCAGTTGGTGGTTATCAGCGGCAGGTAAATACCCAGCGACTGATAAAGAGAGGGAGAGGATTTCTGAATAATCATCTCGACCAGCTGCACCAGAGCGGCTATTATTAAAATAAAAGACAGGGTTTGCAGATACTCCAGTTTATAAGGAATCAGGATAAAATTATGGAAAATCCAGGTAATCGCTCCGGCCAGGGTCAGCACAAACACCACGGCCATTCCCATACCGACAGCGGTATCAACCTTCTTGGAGACCCCCAGGAAGGGGCAGTTTCCCAGAAAGCGGGCCAGGATGATATTGTTGACGAATATCGCGCTGATTACCAATACGAAATAATCAGTCATTTACTTACCCCTCTTTTCGGAAATCTTGTATTCGGCAGCCAGCATGAACCCAAGGGCGATAAACGCTCCCGGGGGCAGGATCATCAGCAGAATCGGTTTATAAGCGGTTCCCAGCACGCTCCAGCCGAAGACACTCCCGTTTCCCAGCAGCTCTCTCACCGCCCCTAAAACCGTAAGCGCCCAGGTAAACCCCAGGCCCATTCCCAGACCATCTACAGCCGATTCGGCCACCGGGTTCTTGGAGGCGAAGGCCTCCGCCCGGCCCAGGATGATACAGTTGACCACGATCAAGGGAATAAACAATCCCAGGGCTTTATGCAGGGAAAAGAAATATGCCTCCATCACCAGATCGACAATGGTGACGAACGAGGCGATGATTACCACAAAGGAAGCGATCCGTACCTTACTGGGGATAAAATCACGCAGATACGCCACCAGCATGTTGGAGCACATCAACACAAAGGTGGTGGCCAGCCCCATGCCGATCCCGTTGATCGCCTCGGTGGATACCGCCAGGGTCGGGCATAACCCCAGCAACAGCTTCAGCAGGGGGTTCTCGTCCCAAAACCCTTTTCTAAATTCTTCTGATAGTCCCATTATAAAGAACCTCTACAATTCTTTCTACAAATCTCTATTGTAGTTATTTGTTTTTAACTCCACAAACAGAGCATCGTTTAGCCCGGTCTATTCATAAACTTGGCTGACATTTGCCAGACCCCAGAAAAGAACATAGCATGTTCAGGCAAAACCTGACATAAGCACTCTTGCAATTGGCGCC
>JBHHXV010000079.1:0-9013 GCA_046757225.1 bacterium | reverse complement strand
ATTATCCTAATTTTCCGAAACTTTGGGTGATGCGGTCAAGCACGATAGCCAGGATAACGACACACAGCCCCCCCTCGAAGCCGAGCCCCACATCCAGGCGCTGAATACCTCTGAGTACCACATCACCCAACCCCCCCGCACCGATCATTGAGGCAATCACCACCATCGACAGGGCCAGCATGATTGTCTGGTTCACCCCGGCCATAATTGAAGGCCGGGCCTGTGGTAGTTGCACTTTGAACAGCAATTGCGCAGGCGTACAACCGAAAGCGAGACCGGCTTCAACAAGTTCTTTCGGTACCTGGCGTATCCCCAGGTTGGTCAAACGTACGGCAGGCGGCACAGCGAATATAATAGTGGCGACCACTCCCGGAACCCGTCCAAGTCCGAAGAACATGGCAGCCGGAATCAAGTAGACAAAGGCGGGCATGGTCTGCATAAGATCTAACACAGGCCTGAGGGAATATTCGACCCGGTCGTTTCGAGCAGCGAGAATGCCCAGAGGAATGCCGAACACGAGACTCACCAGGGTGGCGGCCAGTACCAGTGATAAGGTTACCACTGTTTCCTGCCATAAATTCATTCCCAGAACAAGCGCAAGTGTCACAGCCGTAAAGATGGCAAACCGCCGTCCAACCCGCCACCAGGCAAGGGCGGTCAACCCTCCTGCCAGAAGCCAGGCAGGCAAAAACAGTAATGCGCCTTCAATGCCGAAGGTCAGACCGTCCAATCCGGCACTGATGAAATCGAACACTCCCTGGCCGTGATCCATGAGAAAATCGACCAGAGCGGTAGCCCAGCTGTCAACGGGAATCGTGAAGTCCATCATCCTCTCCCTCCCTTTGCTAATGCTTTCAAGAGGCCGGAGCGGTCCACAGCTCCCACAATACCTCCCTGTTCGCCGGTCACAGGAATCGGAGCGCTGTTTTCCGCCGCCCGGGGGATAAGTTCTTCCAGCAGGGTGGAGGATGACACCGGTTCGACATCCGAGGCAACACTGCCGGGCTCGGCAATATCGCCGGCCGTAAGCAGGCGTCCCGGTTCGATATCCCAAAAGAATTTTTCCACATAATCGTCAACCGGATTCCGGTAAATTTCCACAGGGGTGCCGACCTGACAGATTTTTCCGTCCTTCATAACGGCGATACGGTCGGCGATACGTGCGGCTTCGGCCAAGTCATGGGATATGAACACGATAGTGCGTCTGGCGCTCTGTTGCAGGTTGAGGAGCGCGTCCTGCATTTCCGCGCGAATCATGGGATCAAGTGCGGAAAAAGCCTCATCCATGAGCATGATATCCGACTGGGTCACCCAGGCGCGTGCCAGACCCACCCGTTGCCGCATTCCACCGGAAAGCTGATGGGGACTATGCTCAGCCACCTCGGGAATAGTAACCAGTTCCAGGGCTTCGCGGGCCCGGCGTAGCGCCTCTTTACGGGTGACTCCCGCCACAACCAGCCCAAATGCCACGTTGTCAATAACACTGAGGTGGGGCAGCAGGGCAAAGGATTGAAACACCATGCTCATCTTCTGCCTGCGAAGTCGCACCAGTTGACGTTTCGACATACCGGTGACATCCTCACCGTCAAGGAATACGCGACCGGCGGTCGGTTCTACAAGACGATTGATCAGGCGCACCAGGGTTGATTTTCCGGAACCGGACAGCCCCATAATAACGAAGAGTTCGCCTTGCTCTATGGAAAGGTTTACGTCATGTACCCCCACCACCTGGCCGGTGGTATCGAGGAGTTCCGCTTTGCTTTTCCCTTCCCGCAAATCATGTAGAGCCGCTTGAGGACGAGTACCGAATACTTTTGTCAGGCCTTCGAGCTTCAGGAGGGAAGAGGCCATCGCTATTTCCGCTTACGGAAATGCATGATACCCCAGGCCAATCTGCCCGCTTCTCCGGCATCCACCCAATGTTGCAGTCCGGTCAGCATCCGGTCGATATACGCTTCCGACACCTTTCCCGCCAAAGATGGCCGGTCTTTTGTCAACTGGTCCCGCACACGGGCGTAATGATGAATAAGCTGGGGGGTAAGATCCTCTATACCCTCCTCCTCTAAACCGACATCTGCCGCCGTCTGGCGATAAAAAGCGAAAGATCCCAGAGAATCGAGATGAATACGGTCCAACACGGGTTGTAGCACCCCGGGAGGACAAGCATCGTCCTGCATGGGATCGGTAAAGAGAAACTCGCCGCCCGGTTTCAGTACCCGGGCAACCTCCTTGAGCACTTGGGCACGCCGGGGGCTGTGGAGAATCGCATCCTGTGACCAGACCAGGTCGAAACTGTTCTCATCAGAAGGAATATGCTCAAAACTGCCCTCCACGACTGTAATCTTGTCGCTCAGCCCTTGCTGGGCATTGAGTTCCCTGGCACGTTCATTTTCTTTTTCGCTTAAATTAAGGGCCGTAACCGAACAACCAAAAGTTGTCGCCAGATAACGGGCTGCACCACAGTAACCAGAACCGATGTCGAGTACATTTTGCTGGGGAGACAGCCGCAAACGCTCCGCCATATGCCTGACCGTACGCCTGCTTGCCGCAGCAATCGGTTCTTCGAGGTTTATATAGAGACCTACATGTATATCTTCACCACCCCAGACCTGGGCGTAAAAATTGTCGGCATCATCACTGTTATAATACTCGCGGGTGGTGTTCACCACCGCACAGTCATTATTTCCCATTACTCCTCCTCATCTTTCTGCCGGTAAGCTTTCTCAGCGATATGTACCAGGAAGTCGGGATCATTCGCTTTAAAGGTTTCCTGAAAATCGCCATAGGTTTCAATATGCTGAAAACCGACTTCATGCATCAGCCGGCGGGTATATTTTTTCCGCAGGGGAAACATGTTGAGGTGATATTGTGAGTTATCCTTGAAAGTATAACAAAAACGCGCCAATCCCTCGTCCACATGTTCCGGTTCGGCAACGACGTCTTCACCACAATAATAATATTTGTGTTTTGTGCTGAATCCTTCATCCAGGATCGAATCATAGTTACGCTGATCCAGAATTAAAACACCGTCATGATTGAGCGTGGCGTAATACTCGGCCAGAGCCTTGCGGCGGTCATGCTCTTCAAAGAGGTGAGTAAAGGAATTGCCCAGACAGATAACCGCGTCGAACTGTTCGTGAACGGTGCGGTTCAACCAGCGCCAGTCAGCCTGTACCGTTCGCAGGAGACAACCGTGTTCCCGGGCGTTTTGAAATGCCTTGGCCAACATTTCCGCGCTACCGTCGGCGCTGACCACATCAAAGTCGGCCTTAATAAGGCGCACGGAATGAAAACCGGTACCGGTGGCGACATCAAGTATCCGCTTCACCCCCCGGGTGCGTAACTGCTCGATGAAGAATTCGCCTTCACTTTCCCAGCGCCGTTCCCAATCGATCAGTTCGTCCCACTTCTCAACGAAGGTTTTCACATATTCGTGTTTGTAGTGGCCGGTCTTGCGAACCGATAATGGATCATTGCCAAAAGCTTGAATACGGTTAGATTCCATCACCACCTCTTGATGTTTACAAGTATAATAATTAGAATAGCAATCGTTATATTAGTAATTATTTGTGTATATGTCAAGAAATCATTAATTTTCAGTTTATGGTAATGACTTTTCAAGGGCATTTATACTATAATAATTTGTCTTTTATGGTTTCACAGGGATTTACCAGGTTATTTATCCATGGCTGAACAAAAAGAAGAAAGAAAGCCCGCTTTATCAGACAATAATTCAAACCTTGCAGAATCGAAGGAGACCGATGATGAAGCTGGTGGAATCTCGATCCCTTGCCCGGGAGAGAGTTATGACCTTCGCATATTTCAATCTCTGCGTAAAATAATCAGGGCACTGGATATTCACTCCCGCAAACTGGTCACTAAATATAAAATCACCGGTCCCCAACTTGTCTGTCTGCTGGAAATCAGTAATAACGCACCGGTTACCGGTACGGAAATCGCCCATAAAGTCCATCTCAGCACCAGTACAGTGGTCGGTATTCTCGACCGGCTGGAATTAAAGGGACTGGTTCAACGGAAACGAGACCGGAAAGATCGGCGGAATGTTAACGTTATTGCCACCACAGAGGGTAAACAAGTGGCCTCCGACGCTCCTTCACCGCTTCAGGAAACTTTTGCCGACGCTTTAGAGCATTTACCCCCTGAAGAACAATTGAGGCTTACCAGGTCGCTTGAGCGGATTGTCGAATTAATGGAAGTACAATCCGTAAAAGCCGCCCCGATTCTGGAAGCCGGGTCGCTTCATCAGGAAGTTGGTGACAAGCTGGTCGAATTAGAGGGTAAGCTGTTAATATCCAAAAAGGATTAATTATTACTTGGAGTGGTAGAGGTTCTGGCCGGCTTCTGTCATCCACTATCTTTATATTCAATTCGCTTAACAGGAGAAAGAGCTCATCGATTTCCTCCGAATTTACTACCTGCATGGGCAGAAGGTCGTTGATTTCCCGATAGGTCAAGAATCCCTTGTCCAATCCCATGGAAGTCAGTTGGTCGATTTCAGAGCTTAACTCGTTCTTTTCCATTTCAAAGATAATAAATCTGACTGCGACTATAAAATAATTTATGCCTTGATTTTTGCAACTATAATTATTAGTATAGTAATCATTATTCTAGTAATTGATTTTTCATATGTCAAGCTCCCCAAAACGGAAAATATTTACCAACATTTTGAAGAGGTTGAGATTGATTAATAATCTGAAAGACAATCATAAATTGAAATCAGGAAAGGAATTGATAATTCCTGAAGGAATCTTGATAATGGCGCGTTTTATTTTTGTTTTTTGGATGAGCATGTTTTTAACCGTGCCGGCAGCCTTTTGTCAGGTCAAAATGGTGAGCATATCCAAAAAGAAGGTGAATATTCGTTCCGGGCCGGGAACCAAATACGACATTCTTTTTGAAGTTGGCAAAGGTTATCCTCTCAAGGTGCTTGGATCTAAAGGAAAGTGGTTCAAGGTACAGGACTTTGAAGGTGACCAGGGATGGGTTTACCGGCCGTTGACTACTAATGAGCCCTGTTTGATCGTCAAGAAAAAAAAGATAAATATTCGAAACGGCCCGGGAACAAATTACCGGGTAATTGATAAAGCCGGATATGGCGTGGTATTCCAAACGATCAAGCGAAAAAAGGGTTGGACAAAAGTTAAAGATGAGTATGGATTTACCGGTTGGGTTTATCGAAAGTTGCTCTGGGGATGGTAATTAGAGAGCAGAGAGGAATGCTTAAAATGACTCAAGAGGGTACGTACGTTCAGCTTTTCAGTATTCATGGATTAATTAGAGGGAATTCTCCCCAGCTTGGCCGGGATGCGGATACCGGTGGTCAGATAAAATATGTTCTTGAACTTACTAAAGCTTTAGCCAGGCTCCCGGAGATAAGACAGGTTGACCTTTTTACCAGGTTTATAGAGGACATGTCGGTTTCTGAGGACTATTCCCGGGCGATTGAACCTTTGTCAGATAAAGCCAGGATAGTAAGAATCAGGTGTGGCGGCAAAAAGTATATAAGAAAAGAGCTTCTCTGGCCGCATCTGGATGAGTTTGTTGACAAAAGCTTGAAATTTATTAAAGGGCAGAACCTTTTTCCTGACTTTTGTCACGGACATTATTCTGATGGCGGATATGTGGCTATGGAGCTTTCCGGTATTCTCGATACCCCGTTTATTTTTACCGGACACTCCATGGGCAGAAACAAAAAAAATAAGCTGCTAAAGAATTCTAAAAACCCGGGAAAAATTATTAAACAATACAAACTCGACCACCGGATAGAAATTGAAGAAAAGATAATCAAAAATTCTGATATGATTATTACTTCCACTAACCAGGAGATAAAGGAACAGTACGGCCTCTATAATAATTTCCCATCCGGCTGCTACAGGGTTATTCCCCCGGGAATTGACCTGGACACGTTTTATCCTTATTATACCGGTTATTTTGATACCAAGAAGCTTGATGCGGAAGTCAACAAGCAGGTAATAACTTCTCTTTTGCATGAATTGCGCAGGTTCTGGAGAAAACCGGAAAAACCGTTTGTTCTCGCCCTCTGCCGTCCCGACCACCGAAAAAACATTAACGGCTTAATCGAAGCCTATGGTGAAGACAAGGAGCTCCAGGCAATCGCCAATCTGGCCATCTTTGCCGGCATAAGAAAAAACATCAACGATATGGAGGATAATGAGCGTCATGTTTTGACGGAAATGTTGCTTCTGATGGACAAATACGATTTATACGGGAAAATGGCCATCCCCAAAAAGCATGACTTTGCCATGGAAATCCCCAAACTTTACCGGCTGTGTGCCAACTCAAGAGGGATCTTTGTAAACCCCAGCTTGATAGAACCTTTTGGTCTTACCTTGATCGAAGCCTCCGCCTGCGGTTTACCTATTATCGCCACTAATAATGGCGGGCCAACCGACATTGTCGGCAATTGTGATAATGGGATATTGATTAACCCTGATAATCCCAAAGAAATTGCTGAGGCGGCCAGGAAAATTTTAGTAGACGATAATCTGTGGAAAAAATTTTCGGAAAACGGCATAAACGGGGTAAGAAGCCATTATTCCTGGGATTCACACTGTGCTAAACTGCATAGTGAGTTGGAAAGCCTGGAAAGCAGACGAGCGGCTGGTAAAAGAATTGGGGGCGTAAAATCTGAAGGTATTGGAAAACGATTGACCTCATTAAAAAAGTTTATTATTACCGATATTGATAACACCTTGATCGGTGATGATGAGGCCACCCTGCAGTTGCTGAACATTATCAGAAAAAACAGCCGGATACTTGGCTGGGGGGTTGCCAGCGGCCGTTCTCTGGAGCTGATATTAGAAGTTCTGCATGAAAATAAGGTGCCGATTCCTGACGTGATTATATCTTCAGTAGGTACTGAAATATATTATGGAAAGGAACTGTTTCCTGATAAAGGGTGGGATTCTCATTTAAACAAACATTGGAGACCGGAGAATATTAGAAGAGTCTTGTCTGCGTTTGACTTTATTTATCCCCAGGAAAAGAAAACCGAACGTAAATACAAAATAAGCTATTTAATGGAAGAAAATCCTGACCATCTGGCTAAAATTCACAACAGATTGCAATCCGTCAGATTGAGATATAATTTGGTGTTTTCCCACCACCAGTTCCTGGACATTCTCCCATTTAGAGCTTCCAAAGGCAAAGCGGTGAATTATCTCAGCTATAAGTGGGAAATTCCTTCAGCCAATATTATGGATTGCGGGGATTCAGGCAATGATGCCGATATGTTAAAGGGAAGTAGTATTAAAGGGTTGGTTGTCGGGAACTACAGCCAAGAGTTGGAAAAACTTCGAGGCAGCAAAAACATATATTTCAGTGGAAAATCCTATGCGAACGGAATTATTGACGGAATAAATTATTATAAACTCATCCGAGAGTAGTTACATGTCAATTTCTTTAAATAATTTTATCAATGAGTCGGAACTGTCTTTAATCCGGGGTTTTTTTTATTCATTATACAAACGGGTTCCAGATCCATTCTATTTAAGGAACGATATTTTACTGGCCTTTGGAGAGTATAAAAAAAACAGCGGAAAAACGAAAAACAATCTCAGTTGTGACCGTTTTCTTCAAAGAATTCAGGAATTATTGATTATTGATAAGCGGATTGTCTTTGTCTATAGGCCAAGACTTGCCAGTTCCAAAATTTACTCTCTCAGCAACAGCCTCTCAGAAATTCAGGAAGTAAGCGTCTTAAATTACTTAAGGATGAAGGAGAGAATAATAAAGCCGGAACTTCCCTTCAATCACCGCACCATGCAGCTTAATTTTTCCCCGTTCTTTGAGAAAGGTACTCATATAAAAGACCCTGATCAGATTGGGAAGGGAATTACTCATCTAAACCGTTATCTATCTTCTTATTTGTTCCAGAATCCTGATAAATGGAAAGAAGCGATATATGAGTTTCTGTCTAACTATAACTTTCAGAAAACCTCTTTATTGGTCAACTCCCAGATTGTTCAAAACCAGTATGATCTGGAAAAGAACCTTGAGTATGCGGTTGATTTTCTGGAGCGCAAAGATTGTTGTGATCAACCGGAGCAGCCAGATCCGGCCCAAGAGCTTAAAGGGGTAAACCATAAACTAAACAGTTTAGGCTTTTTAGCCGGCTGGGGAGACAACCTGTTCAGAATTCTGGAATCCATGCGGTTGTTGAAACAGGTACTGGAGCAGCCGGATGAGAACATTATCGAGGAGTTTATGTCAAGGATCCCCATGATTTCCTGTATAGCGGTAATATCTCCCCATGGCTGGTTCGGTCAGTCGAAGGTAATGGGTCGGCCGGATACCGGCGGCCAGGTGGTTTACATCCTGGATCAGGTAAAAGCTCTGGAGAAATATATAATTAATGACCTCAAATGTTCAGGGATTGAAGTTGAACCCAAAATTATCATTATCACCAGATTAATCCCTGAAAATGAAGGAACGACCTCAAATATCCGCAAAGAGAGAGTACTGAATACTCAAAACAGCTGGATCATCAGGGTTCCTTTCAAAGATAATTCCGGAAACATTGTTCCTGGCTGGATTTCCCGGTTTCATGTCTGGCCTTACCTTGATCAGTTTGCAGTTGATTCTATGCATGAGGTGTGCAGCGAGCTTTCCGGTAAACCTGATTTGATTATCGGCAATTATTCAGATGGGAATCTGGTCGCCACCTTGATGGCCAATGCCCTGGGTAGTATTCAATGTAATATCGCTCATGCTTTGGAAAAAACCAAATACCTCTTCAGTGATCTTTACTGGGAAGGTTTTGAAGAAAAATACCGCTTTTCTCTGCAATTTATGGCAGATCTTATCTCCATGAATCAGGCCAGCATCATTATTTCCAGTACCGCCCATGAAATAAAAGGTACTGACAGTACCATCGGTCAATATGAATCATACAGATTCTTTTCCCTGCCCGGCTTGATGCAGGTAACCAACGGAATAAATCTGTTTCACCATAAATTCAATATTATTCCAC
>JBHHXV010000078.1:0-9029 GCA_046757225.1 bacterium | reverse complement strand
AATCGGGTAAAATTGTTCATGCAAGCGGAAAATAGATTTTTGATAACTGCTTGAAATTGCTTGTTTTTTTTGTGGTGGAGAGCAGGGGGATCGAACCCCTGACCTCAGCATTGCGAACGCTGCGCTCTCCCGACTGAGCTAGCTCCCCATAGGTAAAAAACAGTATACTAAAAAATTCCGGGGAATCAAGCAGGAAAATGCGTATTTTACCGTGAAAATACCGAAGTGGAAAATCCCCTTCCTCGGGGGACAACCAGCCTTTTTCATCATGAGGGGGTGACGAATGGCCCGTCATGAAAAGTTTGTAAGCGGAGTTAAGCCCGAATAATTCGGGACTAATAACAAAGCAATTGTTAGCTTCTTGAAAAACAAAGGTTTTATCAGCTTCCTTCCAGATGTCTCTTTGTGTCGACGATTGTCAACAGGACGTTGGTAAGTCGCCGTTTTTAAAAAGAATCTAACCAATCATTACCAAATTTATGAAAAAGCGGAGTTAAGAAGAAAAGGCTAACCTGTTGACCAGTTGATTAAAGAAATAACGCCTTTTGGGAAGGTAATCGTTTCCTTCAACGTAAGTATAACTGGCCGGATTGCTTAAAATCTTTTTGGCCAATTCTACATGTAGAGAATGACCGGATCTGGAAGCGGTAACCTGACCCAGCAATTGATATCCTGTGAGATACATATCCCCGATCAAGTCCAGAATCTTATGACTGGTAAATTCTTCCTTAAAACGTAATTTGCCGTTTATTATCCGGTAAGCATCCAAAACAATGGCGTTATCCAAAGAGCCACCCTTGATTAAGCCGTTATGTCTCAACCGCTCGATATCCCTTAAGAACCCGAACGTCCGGGCTCTGGCTATCATGTCCACGAACAGCTCCTCCTTAAAACTGAAATTTCCCATCTTATCTCTAAGCATCGGATGATCAAAACTGATATAATATGACACCTGGAAATTATTGGCCGGAGTGACGGTAATATATTTATCTCCATCCGCGGTCACGGTTACCGGTTTTTTGATTTTTATAAGCCGTTTCTTTTCCGACTGGGCGGCCAAGCCCGCTTCATGAATCAAATAAACGAAGGGGGTGGCGCTTCCGTCCATAATCGGAACCTCTCCGGCATCCAGTTCCACCACTACATTGTCAACCCCCAGGCCGGCGAAAGCAGCCATTAAATGCTCCACTGTCTTAATCTCCACCTCTTTCTTTTTAATGCAGGTGGAGTATTCCACGCTTACCACATTAAAAGGGGTGGCTCTCACGGATGGTTTACCCGCCAGGTCGGTCCGCCGGAAAACGATCCCCTCGCCTGCAGCATTCGGTCTTAAGGTCATATGAACCTTGCGGCCGGAATGCAGACCGATCCCGGAACAGCTGATAACCCGTTTGATCGTATGTTGGTAGCTCAATCTTTATCTCCGAAAACAAGCCGATATTTAATAATAAGCTGGTTCCAAACAATATATTGCAATTAATATGCCAGAACATGGCGACACCTGTCGCAATACTTTATAACTCAACTAGTTAAAAATAAGAGAGGGTAGTAAGAACGGAAAAAACAAGGAAGGAAAACTGAGTCGTTTTTGACACTATGTGTGGTAATTACAGTGTCTATGCTATTTCTTTAAAATACCCGCACTCCTTATTATGACAGGCATGTCTGGCCGGTCGGGCCTTGGTGGCTTTCTTTTCAAATAATAATTTATCGCCGCAGTCCGGGCAGGGTGAGTTAACCGGCTTGTCCCAGCTGGAGTATTTGCAGTCAGGATAGTTGCTGCAAGAATAAAAGACTTTACCTGAACGACCTCTTTTTTCCGTCAGATACCCGTTGCAGCCGTCATCGGGACAATCCACCCCGATACTGATCGGTTTAAGGTTTTTGCATTTCGGATAGGCGCTGCAAGCCAGAAAGGGGCCGTATCTGCCGTTTTTTATCACCATGGGTGATTGGCATTTATCGCAGACCTCATCTGTTTCAGCCGGTTTTTGCAGCTCTATATCCCCGGAATCAGAGGTGCGGTACTCCTTGGTGTTTTTACACTTGGGAAATCCCGAGCAGGCCAGAAATTTCCCGTAACGCCCCTCTTTTATTACCATCTCTTTTCCGCATTTTTCGCACTGGATATCGCTGGTATTGGCAGAGCCGATAACAGGGTTATTGCTTTCATCCCTTTCCAGGTCGGCGCTGAAGGGGCATTCTGGGTAAGTCTGGCAGCAGAGATATTGATTCTTACTTCCCCATTTAATCACCAGTTTCAAGCTGCATTTGGGGCAGGTCAAATCAGTTGGGGTCGACTCCTGTTTGATATTCCGCATATTATCGGCCGCCTTTTCCAGATCCCTGGCAAAGGGGGAATAAAAGGCGTGAAGGGAATCCACCCAATTCTCCTTGTTTTCCCCGATATCATCCAGGCTGGTTTCCATCCTGGCGGTAAACTCAGGGTTCACGATATCCGGGAAACTTTCGGTTAACAATATGGTTACCATGGTTCCCAAAGAAGTGGACATCAGCTTTTTTTCCTCTTTCCGGACATATTCCCTGGCTAAAATTGTGCTGACGATGGTGGCGTAAGTGCTGGGTCGGCCTATCCCGTTTTCTTCCAGACTTTTAATCAAAGTCGCTTCCGTATAGTACGGCGGCGGCTGGGTAAAGTGCTGACGCGGTTCCAGCTGCTCCAGTCTCAGTTGGTCTCCTTCCTGCATCGGGGGAAGAATGTTTCCCTCTTTTGCATCGTTCCCGTTTTCTTTCTGATCGTCGGTTCCCTCTATATAAACGGACATAAACCCGGGAAAGGTCACTATCGATCCGTTGGCCCTGAACAAACATACGCCGGCGCTGATATCGACAGCGGTCGTATCCAGAACGGCCGGTTTCATCTGAGAGGCGATAAACCGGTTCCAGATAAGCCGGTACAGGCGATAGAGATCATTTCCCAGAACCGCTTTCAAGCTATCGGGATTACGGCCCAGCGAGGTGGGGCGGACCGCTTCATGAGCGTCCTGTTGAATCCCTTTTTTTCTTTTATAAACAGGCGGCTTGGAGGGAACATACTCCTGACCGTAGGTTTTTTTGATAAATTCTCTGGCCTCCTTGGCAAAATCCTGGGAGACCCTGAAAGAATCGGTCCGCATGTAAGTAATTAAACCGATCTGGCCCTGATCACCGATATCAATCCCTTCATAGAGCTTCTGAGCCAGCATCATGGTCTTTTTGGAAGAATAATTCAGTTTGCGGGCCGCTTCCTGTTGCAGGGTGCTGGTTATAAAGGGAGCGGCCGGCCGGCGCTGAGTTTTCTTACGGGTGACTTTTTTTACGAGATAGGTTTGGCCGGCAAGTTGAGAGAGAACTTTTTCCGAACCCTCTTCATTCTTGATTTCCGCTTTTTTCCCGGAGACCTCCTGCAGCTTGGCCTTGAACCTGGGAGGCTCATCAGCTTCCAGGTGAGCGGTAATACTCCAGTACTCTTCTTTTACAAAATCCTGGATCTCCTTCTGGCGGTCGCAGATCATCCGCAGGGCTACCGACTGAACCCGGCCGGCGCTTAACCCTTTTTTAAGTTTTTTCCATAATAACGGGCTGATTTTGTATCCGACCAGACGGTCCAGAATCCGGCGGGTCTGCTGGGCCTGAGCCAGGTGCAGATTCAACTCGCGAGGATGCTTCAACGCTTCCTGGACGCCATTCCGGGTAATCTCATTAAACAGCAGCCGGTAAATCTTATGCTGGTGCTCTTTTTTCAGGATCTCCGCTAAATGCCAGGCGATCGCCTCCCCCTCCCGGTCCGGGTCGGGAGCCAGATAGATGGCGTCCGCTTTTTCGGCCGCCTGCTTGATCTCTTTTATGACCTTGGTTTTTCCCTTGATGGTAACGTATTCCGGTTTGAAATCCTGCGTAACATCCACTCCCAGGCGACTGGTGGGAAGATCCTTGATATGTCCCACCGAAGCCTTGATTATATAATCAGACCCCAGAAATTTGCCGATGGTTTTTACCTTGGTGGGAGACTCGACTATGATTAAAGATTTTCCCATGTTTACTTTATTTCTGATATTATCCTTTCGGAATTGTTAAAAACAGCTTCCCGGTCAGACCGGGAAACACCAGCGCCCCAGAGGATTTTTTCGGCGGTCTCCCGGTTAAAAAGGTCGCCTGGGCCGTGAGCGTCAGAATTTATCACCAACCGGGCGGAAGCGGACAAGGCCGCCTGGGCTACCCACCCATTCGTTAACGAATGCCCTTTCCGGCCGGAAATCTCCAGAGCCACTCCCTGCTTCACCGCCAGAGCGACCTCTTCCTCGGTAATCAACCCCGGATGAGCCAGGATATCCACCCCCGCCTCCAAAGCGGCCCGGTTGGTTCCCGGAGCAACCGGTTCCACGATTGTTTCGCCGTGAACAACCACGATTTGACCGCCCAGTTCCCGGATTCTGGCGGTTAGACCGGCGATCTGCTCAGGCGCCGCATGGGTGATCTCCGCTCCCGGAACCGCCCTGATTCCCCAATTCTTATCCACCGCCAGGCACGCCTTCACTGTCCCCGGCACCACCATCTCGACATTGGAGGCGTCCACATGATCGGTCAAGGCGACCGCTTTATGCCCCATCACCGCGGCTCTGCGGATCAGTTCCGTGGGCAGCAGGGCGCCGTCACTCAAGAAGGTGTGCGTATGAAGGTCTATCATTTCAGAACTGCCTCTGGCAGCTCTCCAGCGTATCATTGGCAATAACGATATCCTGCCAGAAACTCTCTGTTTTTTTGGGTTTTCTCTTGCCCAGGGGGTCGGACAGAAAAATCCGCGTTAAAACGGCAATCGGTCCGATAACCGCGATATATAAGACCGTCAGGATAATCTTGGTCTGAACGACCGCTATCTTTTCCGCTATCTTTTTCCAGCCGTCCCAGATCTTCTTAAAAAACTTTTTATAACGGGCCATTCGTCACCCCCCTGTGATGAAAAAAGGTGGTTGCCCCCCCAAGGAAGGGATAATTCCACTTCGCTATTACGAAACGTTTCATTATAATATTCCCTTATTCATAAGTATAGTAATTACGGTAAATATGCGAATTACCATTGGGATTGGTAATGCTGATTTTGACCTTTCCCTTTTTTCCGGCAGGGGCGATCACCATGATCTGGGTGGCGTTGACTTTGGGGTTGCGGGCCATATTCTTCCCGAAATAGACTGTGGCATGGGGATCGAAATTTTTTCCCTCTATTTTGAGCCAGGTTCCCCCGATAGCCGGCCCGGCTGAAGGAACCACCGATTGAATATAGGGGAACTGCATATATTCGAAGCCATCATCAAGTATCACCCGTGAATTGTCTTCATTCTGCACCATCACCGGGAGTTTCCCTTCAGAGCCTTCGGGTATATCTATGGTGATCCTGGAAAAATGTTCCACCTTTTTAATTTTAATTTTTCTGTTTCCGAAGTAGACATCCGGGTCATCACCGAAATTATGCCCCAGGATAACCACTTTATACCCTCCATAGGTCGGTCCCATGGGAGGATCGATCTTGATTATCGCCGGTTTAGAGCCGACCAGGCAGCCTGAGAGAAAAATTAAAAAGATAAAACAATAAAAGAATCTTTTCCCCGGTCTATTCATAAACTTGGCTGACATTTGCCATACCCCTTATCGGAAAATGAATTAGGCCAACGTCCATACAAAATTTGTTAGCCCAAAAAAGTTGAAGGGAAACTGAAGTAACTATTTTCAACAACATATCATCTGCTTTGCTATGATTCCCGAATTATTCGGGTTTCATGGATCTTCAGGGGGTGACGTGAGGCCCATCATGAAAGTTTCGCGACAACTTCGGGATATATTTCATCAAACAGCGGTTTAAGCTGATGGTAGCTTTCCTGAATATGCTGGGGGATAACCCTGGTCTCGGACAATACCGGCATGAAATTGACATCCCCCAGCCACCTGGGCACAATATGCCAGTGCAGGTGCCCCTCTATTCCGGCGCCGGCCACCTTGCCCAGGTTCATACCGATATTGAACCCTTCCGGACTGAGATGCTTTTTCAGGACAACAAGAGACCGTGAAACAGCCGTGGTTAATTCTCCGGAGGTTTCAAGAGAAAGTTTTTCCAGAGAATCGGCATGTTCATAAGGCACCACCATTAAATGGCCGTTATTATACGGGTACAGATTCATCATTATAAAGCAGTTTTTTAACTTTTTGAGGATTAACCTGCCGGTTAACCCCTCTTCTTCGTCAATCTCTTTTATCCCGCAAAAGACACACCCCTTGGTTTTATCCTTATCCGAAAGGATATATTCCAGTCGCCAGGGAGCCCATAATTTTTCCATAAGCACTTGTTTTAAAGGGCGGATTCAAGCTCAGCCAGGTATTCCTGCGCCCCTTCGGTCAGCAGAAAATATCTTTTGTTGCCGGAAGCTTCCTTGATCACTCTTTTAAAAGCCGTCATCGCTTCCTTCTTTTTACGCAGTTTCATAAAGCTGTCCCCCAGTTTAAAGAGGGCGTCCACCCTGGCGCTGTTGTCAGTAAATTTCCCCTGGATAACCTTCTTAAACTCATCAGCCGCCCGGGAATAATTATTCTGAGAAAAATACCCCATTCCGATCCAGTACTGGGCGTTGTCCGCCAGACCGCTTTGGGGAAAAGTCTCCACAAAACGGCTGAAAAGCACGATCGAGTCCGTATATTCCCGGTTTACATACAGACGGTTGGCGCTGTCATAGAGGGCTTTTTCCGAGATCTTTCCGGCAGCGGTTTCCTTACGCTCAACCTTGGCGATTAATGTTTTCTGACCGGTGTTCAGCTCTTGCTGATCAGCTGTTAATTTCCGCTGTATGGCCTGGAGTCTGTTGATATCGGCGCTGACCTGTTTGGCCTGACCGGCCAATTTACCGGTCCGGCCGGCCATCATATCGACCTTATCGCTTAGATATTTGGCCAGCAGATCTAATCGATCGCCGATCTCCTTTATCCGTCTTTTATTGGCTTCGGTACCGGTATCGGATTTTTTCAGGGTTTCCAGGAGATTCCCCTCCTTTTCCATCTTCAGAATTCCCGCCAGCTTCTCGTTTACCACCTCTATATAGTCCTCCATATGATTAAGCCTCTCTTTGGAAGCCAGTTGCAGGGAGGTCGTTTTCAACCGCTCCATTTCCCGCTTCAGAACTTCCTGGCCGGCTTTCAAATCGGCTATCCCTTTATTATACTGGTCGAGTTTTTTTCTGTATCCGTTTATAAAAGCCTGGGAGCTGTCCATAACGTCTTTATACTTGGCCATGGCGCTTACCAGTTCGCCTACATGATGACCGGTTTTATCTACCTTGCCTTCCAACTCTTCCAGCCATTTTTTCCGGGCCAGGGAAATCTTGGCATGGGAATCTTCCTGGGGGCTGACCGGCGCGGTAGAGTCGTCAGATCCCCTGTTTATGGTGGAGTGGTTCCGGGCGCACCCCGCCGCAGCGGTGACTGTCAGCAAAGCCATACCAGTTACTAATAGTTTTCCCTTCATGCTTTCTTTGCCCCTGACCCGGGTTAAAACGTATCCAGTTCCGGCATTACCCAGGAATCGAGTTTCTTTCTGAAAGAGTAATCAGTCAAATCGTGGGTAAGCGGGGTAATGGAAATCCGGTTGTCCTTCAAGGCCACGATATCCAGTTCCGGGTCGTTATCAAATTCCAAGCCCTCGTAATCCAGCCAGAAGTATTGCCGGCCGCGGGGGTCGGTTCTATGGTGGAACCGGTCTTTAAAAGTAAAACGGGCTTGTTTGGTAATGGCCATCCCTCTGATCTCATCTTTCGGCACTGCCGGAATATTGACATTGAGCAAGGTTCCGGCCGGGAGACCGTTTTTCTTGATGATGTCGGCCAGAGCGGCGGCAAAGGGAGCGGCAAAGGAATAATCCGGTTTTTCATAGGTAGCCAGGGAAACGGCCAGGGAAGGGATGTTCTGAATAGACCCTTCAGTGGCGGCGGAAACAGTTCCCGAATAAATCACCGAATCGCCGGCGTTCATGCCCAGGTTAATGCCGGAAATTACCAGATCGGGCGAAAAAGGTAAAAGATGGGCGATACCCAGTTTTACACAGTCGGCCGGAGTGCCCCCCACCATATATCCCAATTGCTCGCCTTTATAAACAAACGGGTTTACTTTGATGGGGTCAGCGATTGAAATAGCGTGGCCGACCGCGCTTTGCTGACCTTCCGGCGCCACGATAACAACTTCTGCGTTCCGGGATAACTCCCGGTAAAGAGATAAAATCCCGTCAGCATAAATCCCGTCGTCATTAGTAAGTAATATTTTCATGAAAGAACCGTCAGATCTTGGGAGTTTTCCCGTTTTTCAAATCTTCTTTGACCAGACGCAGTACCTTTTCCTGAAGTTCCTTGTCTTCGGCCAGGGTTTTGGCGGCTTTGTCCCGTCCCTGCCCCAGGCGCAGATCCCCGAAAGAAAACCAGGCGCCGCTTTTATTAATATGATCCAGACCGATTCCTAAATCCAGAATTTCATTCTCCCGGCTGATTCCCTCACCGAAAATAATATCGAATTCAGTGGTTTTAAAAGGAGGAGCCAGTTTGTTTTTAACCACTTTCACTCTGGCCCGGTTGCCGAAATGGACTTCCTTGGTTCTCAGAGACGCTATCCGGCGGATATCGAGCCTTACCGAAGCGTAAAATTTCAGGGCCCTGCCCCCGGTGGTCACTTCATTAGGGCCATACCCCGTGCCCCCTATTTTCTCACGGACCTGGTTAATGAAGATCATGCAGGTCCTGGATTTGGCGATAACCGCGGTCAGTTTGCGCAGGGCTTGAGACATCAGGCGGGCCTGCAGTCCCATATGGGAGTCTCCCATATCCCCCTCTATCTCCGCTTTAGGGGTCAAAGCCGCCACCGAATCGACAATAATCAGATCCACGGCATTGCTCCGCACCAGGATTTCGGCGATATCCAGGGCCTGTTCTCCGGTATCCGGCTGGGAAACCAGCAGCTCGTCTATATTAACCCCCAGATGTTCCGCGTATTTGGGATCCAGG
>JBHHXV010000077.1:0-9078 GCA_046757225.1 bacterium | reverse complement strand
ACTAAAATGAATAGAAAAAATTCTTGACTATAATAAACCTGAATAGACCGGGCTAATTTTATGATCATCTATCTGGTAAAAAGATTGTTATGGGTGATTCCGATTATGTGGGGGGTATCCACCCTGGTTTTTTCCATGATCCATCTGGTTCCGGGAGACCCGGTGGAGATAATGCTGGGGGAGACCGCTTCCATCGCCAGCCGGAAGCAGCTGGAAGCCCGGCTGGGACTTAACCGTCCCCTGTCGGTTCAATACCTGGATTTCCTGAGATCCTGCCTGCGGGGAAACCTGGGGGATTCCATCCATTCCGGACGGAAGGTTTCCCGGATTATTTCCGACCATCTTCCCGCCACCCTGGAACTCAGCCTGGGGGCTATGATCATCGCCATCTTAATCGCCCTGCCCGCCGGAATAGTTTCCGCTCTGAAATATAATACCTTGACCGATCATTCCTTAATGGTCTTCTCCCTGGTGGGGGTCTCCCTGCCGAATTTCTGGCTGGGCCCTTTGTTTATAATAATCTTTTCCATCCAGTTCGGCTGGCTGCCGGTTTCCGGACGGGGAAGCCTCAAGCATCTGATTCTCCCCTCGATTACCCTGGGGTTTTCCATGGCCGCTATTCTGGCCCGGATGACCAGAGCCAGCCTGCTGGACAACCTCAGGCAGGATTATTTCCGCACGGCCACCGCCAAGGGGCGTTCCCGGCTGGGAGCCATCGTCAGGCACTCTCTGAAAAACGCCGTTATTCCGGTAATAACCATCACCGGCCTTCAGTTGGGGTCTTTGCTGGCCGGGTCAATTATCACCGAACAGATTTTCGCCTGGCCGGGAATCGGCCGGCTGACTATTCAAGCGATCAATACCAGAGATTACCCGCTGGTACAGGGATGCATTCTAACGATCTCCCTGCTTTATGTGCTGATCAACCTGCTTACTGACATATCCTATGCCCTGGTGGATCCCCGGATAAGCCTCTCGGCCGATGGTCAGACATAAATAAGATAATCAAGGTTCAGAAATATTCGGGAATGATAGTATCCAGGTCGTAAAGATAGTATTTCTTTATGGTATTAGCGGCGAAAAAAGCGTCATAGTAGTTAAAAGTCCAGATCTTTATCGGTTTTAACCCGCCTAAGAATTCGTCTCTGCTTGGCAAGGCATATTTCATATACCCTGTACCGGGAAGCAGTATATATTTGGCTTCTTTGCGGTCATAGACCCCCTTTACCTCCCCCCAATCGATTTCATACCTGAACTTGAAATTATTTCCCTGTCTCACTCTTCCGGGAAGACGGATTGTTTGCGTATTATCCCCCTTTCATAGATATTAAGGAGAGACATGATCTTATTCTTTTTTATATTGTTCTGTTTAATCCAGTCGGAGATGAGCGTGGTTTTAAAGGTTTGCGTTGTTATGGCATACGACTTCTGGAGAGATAGAAATAAAAAGACGACCAGAAGCCCGATGACAGCGAATTTGTTTATTTCTTCGATCCTGCTTAAAAGATAACCGGCGGCAAGAGCCAGGAAACTGATTAAATACACAAAATGTCTGATACGAACCGAGTGGAAACGAAACCCCATTAAAGTATATAAGAGGTAACTGAAAAAAATGAATCCAACCAGTAAAAACGTATTCCGTTCTTTTTTTATTATGTATTCGATGAGGCAGTAGATGAATCCTCCAGCCAGCAACCCGGATTGAATCAGGCCGCCATCGTCGGTTATGCCTTTACCGATAACCGAAAAAAGAGATATGCCGGGTAGAGCGAAAGAGGCTGATCTTTTACCGTAATGAAACAAGCGAAAGAAATATGAACCGGCAAACGTGCGATAATAGACATCGACAAGGAAAATGACGGCGATACTGCTGGCCCCTAATATCGCAAGCTGTAACAATATTTCCTTGAGCGACTTCTTTTTCCGGATCTGTATGTAAAGAAAAAGCGATATTATTACTGCTATGGCAGCGTATGAAGGAATATAAACAGTAAAGGCTGACCCGAGAAAAAGACCGCATAGCAATGTATATCTATATTCCCGTTCGTTTTCTGGATAGCATAAAAACAGGCACCAGAAGGCCAGCAACATCATGAGCGACTGAAGGATACAGGAAAACCCGGACCGGGAATATCTGATATGGGTGGAAGTCAATGAAACCACTAAAGCCGCGTAGCTCCCGACTTTAGCGTTAAAAAGGGATTTGCCGATTACGAAAACTAAATATATATTGACTAAAGCCAGGAAGGCGGTCGTAAACAGGGCGACATCGTTGTTGTTACCGAAAAAATATAATGGAATCGAGTATACAATGTTGACTAAAGGGGATTCCCAACTGTAGGGAATAACCGTCCGGAACTCGTCACAATATACCAGCTTGGCATTATTAAGACCGGCGGTTCGGAAAAATGCGCCGATCAAGAGCGCAAAAGCTAAAAGAGCTAATGCCTGGGAAGACTGATAAAAAGTTTCTTTTTTCATATAAATGCCGATATGGTTGTTTGTTTATGCGCAGCCAAGTTTAAACGGGAACAGGGTGGTTGTCAATTTTCGTCCTTTTTTTCTTTCTGGAACAAATCGAGGGGTAGGGTAAAGAAGCGGCCTATGATTCCCAGGGTTTTGTTTACCAGCCCTTCCATCTGGGTCGAGCTGACATCCGGCTTCTGATAATTCCCTTTTACCCGGAAGCAGGCCTCGATAAGTCCCCGGTTTTTCCCCTTGACCACCTTTCCCAGCAGGGGAATGGCCTCCACCATCGAATCCACCATCCGCAGCGGCTGAACATACAGTTTGAGATCGAGATTTTCCCGGGGGTAATCTATATCCCCCAACACCAGGATTTTCCAGGAATTGCTGTCCAGCAGCAGATCTTCGGTATGAAAGATCCCTTTATTCACCTTGAAAGTCCCTTTGAAGCTTTTATAGGGATATCCCTTTTTGCTGAAATCCTGCGATTTGCTTTTAAGCAGGGCATCCGGGTTTACCAGATAGAGAACCTTGTTCAGGGCGGCGTACCCCTCGATTCTTCCGTTGGTAAGAGAGAGATGGAAATCGCCGTGAGGATATTCGACCAGCCTCTCTTGATACGAATCACTCCAGGCCTCGAAGATCGGTCTTCTTTCGTTGATTCCCGCCCCATCCAGTAGTTTGGTCAAGTCCTCCCTGGTCCGGATAGTATCGTCAAATTGGGCGGTATCGGTATCTTTTTCTCTTATTATCCCTTTTCCCACCAACCGGGCATACAGCTTGGGAGAAGGGAACTCACCCGGGGAAAAGCGGGACTCGAACCGGCTGTTGGAAAGGTGTCCGGAGAAATCAAGCGTTCCGGAAAACTCTTTATAGACGCCTATTTTCAGCCCCTTCAGGAACTGCTTTGCTTTTCCTTTTTTCAGGTGGAAGTCTATTTCGTATTTGTTTCTCGATTGCCGGGCGGCGTCATCAGGGTTAAAGGAGACGGTTCCCTTTCCGGAAAAAAGGCCGCCGCCTACCTGAGAGGTAAAATTGTCCACTGACAACCGGGAAGGCGTATAGAAGGCGGTCGCCCTTATTTTATTGAAAGGCAGTTCTTTGTAACCGCCGCTGCCGGAACTGACGCTCACCTTGTATTTTTCGTTGCCTGTGCTGCGGGCGGTCGCCTCCAGGCCGTACAGGCTGACCGGAGACTGCTTGAGCGATATTTTCCCTTGAGTCAGTTTGAGAGAGAGGTTTTTTAAGGTGTTCCCCGGGGATTGTTTTAAGGCCGCCTGAAGGTTCATCTCTCCCTCCGGAGGGTTGATTTTCCCCGCGTACCAGGCGGAAATTAGGGGATAGATATCCGCCAGCCGGGCTGATTCGGTTTTCAGGGCCAGGTCGTATTCCGGGGGGGTATAAGCGCCGGTTACGGCCAGCTGAGTTTTGTTGCTGTAATAAACAAACTTCTTGATTACCAGCCGGTCTTTCCGGGGGATAGAAAGGGAAAAATCGATCCGGTTGGATAACCCGGCCGGTTTGTCCAGCCAGGGGAGATACTGGTATTTGGTTTTGGTCAGGTCAGCTTGACCGGAGATTTTCCAGCCGCCGTCCGGGCCGGTTATCTCAGCGGAGAGCGCTCCGGTTCCCGCAAAAGCCAGGGGCTCGCAGTACCGGGAAATCCGCTTTTCGATAAATTCATGCTGAAACGGTATCTCCAGATCGGCTTTCAGGTGGTATTCCGGATCTTGGTAGAGCCGGTCTATCCGGAGAGCGGGCACCCTGACCGGTGATGTGCCGATCAGGGCGGAAACGTTTTCCAGGACGATCTTTCCGTCCTTCAGGAGCATGCTTCCGGCGATATCGCTTATCTCTCCGTTCTTACCGGGCAATTTTACCGCCCCGTCTTTTACCTGGCCTGAGACTTGCAGAACGCCCTCGTTTCCCGGGATGGTGATATCTCCTATATCATCGATCGAACCTTTCAGCTTGACCGTGACCCCTGAGAAATTTCCCCGGAAAACCGAATGCCTGATAAATTCGTTTACCTGCTCAGGAATAACCGGGTAAGAGATATATTTTTTGGCCAGACCGGCGTTGAAGGGGGTCAGTTTAAGGTCGAGGTCCATGGCGATTTCCTCGCGCAACAGGTCGGTTATGCCGATAGATCCCCTTACCCCCGCCCCTTCCGCCTGAACCTTGATATCCCTTAAAAAAAGGTCCATAACCGTTCCCTGGCGGGCCAGGTTCACCTTGACGGAAACCCGGTCACCGGGAAGATAATTACTGAAGATCTCGGGATAGGCGAATTCCACCCGCTTTCCCTTGACTTCCGCTTTCAGCGAGAAATCGCCTGAAGGGTGCCCCTGAACCGTTCCCTTTACGTCTATTTCGGCTTTTTCCAGCCAGATCCAGGGCAGCCGGGGCAGCCAGTACTGCTTTATTACAGAAAAATCCAGCCCTTCCAGGAAGAAGCCGCCCTCCATTTCCGCTTGTTTAAGGCCTTCGACAGTGAATGACGGGGCGGTTATCCGGGTCTTTACCCTGAATTGGCCGATCTTCCCTTTTACCGGTTCAAAAGCGGTGAACCGGGCGGAAAGGGAACCGCTTGTTCCCTTTGTCCGGTAGAAACCGGCAAAAAGATGGCCCAGGCGGAAGGAGTCATACCCATTGGTTTTATCAATGAAATCGAGTTGTCCCTCTTTGATTTTTATCTGTTCTATCGAGAGCTTTTTTAAGAAATCCGGCGGCTTTTCTGCCGGGGCTTTCAACTGCTTGGAAGAAGAAGGGGTGGGTTGTTTTTTCGGAAAAAGGTTGTAGTTTCCCTGGGGATTTCTGATAATGGTGAGACGGGGCTTTACCAGAGAGCATGATTTTATCTCTATCTGCCCGTGGAGCAGTTTCTCCAGGGAAAAGTAAAGGATGATTTTCTCTGCGGAAAAAAGTGTGCGGGAGCTGTCAGGGGAATAGAGGGATAAGCCGGTTCCCTGAACCCCTAATCCTAATCCGGCAAACAGTTTTAGCTTTTTTATGGTTGCCGTGCCACCGAGGGATTCTCCTAGCTCCTGTTCGATATATCCTTTATAATGGTTGATATCCACCAGGTAGGGAATAACCAGGGCAAGCAGCAACAGAATCAGCGCGAAGCGACCGGCGGTTTTAAAGAATTTGGATCCCGGCATGGTTTAATACTGAATAAGGGTGCCGTCCTGTTTGGCTCTTTTGAGCGCGTAGCGGAACCCGATGGTGCCGATTGGCAGAAAGACCGCGAAAAAGATGATCAGGGCGTTAATATGACCGATGAGCTTATACGTGGGGTATCCCTTTAACAGAGCCAGTCTCATCCCGTCCAGAGCGTAGGTGATCGGCAACAGCTTGGCTATTGGGTGAAGCCATCCGGGCAGGACGGTTACCGGAAAATATAATCCACCCAGCAGCCAGGAAAGAGTATTATAGACCCAGGTAAAGGGGTCTCCCCGTTTCAGGACGGTAATAAAGCTGGCGGTGATCAACCCGAAACAGCTGAACACCATCATGGTCAGCGCCAGAATTATCAAGGCGCCGGAGTAATTGGCGTTTCCCAGGTTCAGGTCGAATCCCAGGGCTCCCACCAGCAGAAAGGAGCCCACCCGGATGGAGGTCCATAAAAAGCTGTACAGGTTCGAGGAAAAAACGATGGTGGGCAGGGAGGTGTTGGTTACCAGCAGGGCCTCAAATGTTCCGCTGGCCTGGGAACCGGTTATGCTGCCGGGAACCCCGCCTTGAGCGATATTGATATAATCGTAAAACGCTATTCCGATGATCACATAAGCGAAATAATCGCCGCCATACGAGGAGAGCAGGGAGGAGAACTGCTTGTTGAACAGCTTGGACATGAAGAAATACATGGTTACGGTCAGAGCGATATTGACGAAAGAGGTGGCGAACGAGAGCTTGTAGCTGGAGTTGGCCTGAAAGTCCCGTTTTACAAAAGCCCCGATCTTTTTTAGAAAATCGCCGGAGAGAAATTGATAGAGGGCTGTATTATCAATCATTTGACAAACGAACCATCGCTTTCGTAAAATAGATCGGATATGTTAACTCGTTTCAGAAGTAAAAAATGCCTCAATTGCACTTAATAATCGAAGGACAGGTTGTCGAGCGTTTTATTCTTTCCCAGAAAGAGGTTTTCCTGGGAAGAAGTCCGGAGAGTGACATCAAGATGTTCGACCAGTCGATTTCCAGAAAACATGTGAGCTTTACCCGGACAAGCAGCGGCCATTATATCATAAAGGATATAAGCAACCGTAACAAAATCATGGTAAATGGAAAAATGATCACCCAGTATACCTTGCAGCCTAATGACAGGATTCTGCTGGGAAAAACCGAACTGATCTATTTTGAAGACTCAAAGGAAGAAACCGATACTATTCCCCTTAAGAAGCGGCATGAGGGAAATGAGTTCGACTTTAACGAGGGGATGTTGATCAAGCGTCAAACATGGAAGGACCCCCTGGATCAGATCGATGGAGAGGATCTCGAGACCGGTTACCAGAGACTGAAACTGCTTTACCGGATGATGAAATCGATCAGCGGCACCTTGAACTACAATGAATTCTTAAAGACCACCATCGATATTTTGTTTAAAACCATAAATATCGATCGGGGGTGTATCTGTCTTCTGGGTGAAGGCTCGGACGAATACGAGGTGGTGATTTCCCGGGGGAATGGAATAGTCGATTCCTCCGGGTATCTGCGGGCCAGTCATTACATGATCAACAAGGTAATTAAGGAATCTATTTCCGTGCTGACCGTGGATGCGGGTGAAGACGCCCGTTATAAGAACCGCAAGAGTATTCGTAACTTTCACATAAAATCGGTTATGTGCGTTCCCCTGCTCACCAAGAGCAAAATGCTCGGTTTTATCTATCTTGACAACTCACTGCAGGCGCAATTTACCGAAAAGGATCTGGAGTTTCTCATGTCCCTGGCTCAGCAGATCGCCATTTCCATTGAGAACATCAACTTACATAAGAAGTTGAAGGAGGAAAACGTCAATCTTCTCAAGATGCTCAGCCACACGGAAAAGATTATTGGAGAGTCCGCCAAAATGAAGAGCCTCTTTTCTTTGATCGACCGGGTGGCCAAACATGACACCACTGTGCTGATCACCGGAGAGACCGGCACCGGCAAGGAATTGGTGGCCAGGGCCCTGCACAATCAAAGCTCCCGGTCTTCCCGGCCTTTTATCTGCGTGACCTGCGCCCTTTTTTCCCAGTCATTGATCGAGAGCGAGCTGTTCGGTTTTGAAAAGGGGGCCTTTACCGGAGCGGACAAGGGCCGGACCGGCAAGCTTGAGCTGGCGGACAAGGGGACTATCTTTCTCGATGAAATCGGAGAGATCGGCCTGGAAGCCCAGGTAAAGTTGCTGCGGTTTCTGGAACGCCGGGAGGTGGAACGGATCGGCAGCAACAAGACCATGCAGTTGGATGTAAGAGTGGTGGCCGCTACCAACAAAGACCTGGCGGCAGCCGTCAAGGACGGAGCTTTCCGGGAAGATCTTTACTACCGCCTGAACGCTATTACCATTGACTCCCCTCCTCTGAGGGAGCGGAAGGAAGATATCCCGTTGATTACCCGGTTCTACCTGGAGGAATTAGCCAAACAGATCGGCCGGAAACCGAAAAAGATCTCCAAAAAAGCGCTGGACCTCTTGATAAGCTATCATTGGCCGGGAAATGTAAGAGAATTAAAAAACATTATCGAAAGAGCGGTGGTTCTGGGGGCGGGAGATGTCCTTTATATCCAGGATTTCCCGGAGGATATCCGGAAAAGCTCCTCTGCCGGGATTTCATCTTTCAAGACTCTGGGAGATATCGAAAAACAACATATCGTCTCCGCGCTGATAGAGACCGGGGGGAATAAATCAAAAGCCGCCTCTCTGCTGGACATCGGCCGGGCTACCTTGTATGAAAAGCTCAAGTCTTATGGAATCCAACCGAGTGAATATACAAAGTAAGAAGTCCCTTTTACTGTACACGTTACTGATAGGTTTGAGTTCCTGTGGCCCGTTCCGCTTTAAGAGCTCTCCGGAGCATGATCATGAGGGCTTGCCCTCTCACGGCGGTAAGGCCGGGGGAGGAATTGTGGCCGCAGGCTACTCCCGGATAAAGCTGGACCCGGAAACATATCGATATGATCATTTTTACCGTTACCGGGAGTCACCCAAGCAGGTTCTTGACATGTTAGCGGATATTTTAAGGCATTACGGTTATCCGGATATTAAGAAGGATGCTTTTACCCTGACTCTTCTTACCGGTCTCAAACCGCATGATTCCCTGTTCGTCCGGATGAGCAAAGGGGTTATCCGCACCAGAGTCGCGGCCCTGGCCAAAAGGGTAAAGGGAAAAACCGTGCTGGGCCTCTGCATCCGGGTTGAGCAAAAAGGAGCTGACGGGCGCTGGCGAATAATTATGATGCCTTCTAATCAGTTGGATATGATAGACTCCGCTAATTACGAAACCTATTTTCATACGATTGAAGGCCATTTGAAACCCAGTGTCGCGTCAACTTTATAATGCCGCGCTCAGCATAAATAAAAAAAGGAGAAAAGTCTGAATGTTTATTATGGGAAACTTCCTGACCTCGATC
>JBHHXV010000076.1:0-9336 GCA_046757225.1 bacterium | reverse complement strand
CCTCTTTCCTCCTTGAATTTTCTGTCAACAAAAATACTGGCTACTGTCGCGGTAAAAAGCCCCAACAGGCCGATCCCGAAAAACATCATAAAAACCCCGATGGTCTTTCCCGGCCAGGTAACCGGAGCTATATCGCCGTATCCCACGGTGGCAAGGGTAACGAAACTCCACCAGACAGCGTTTGAGAAGGTGGTGTCCTTCTCGAAACAGGTAATACCAACCGAACCTATGAGAACCAGAACAATGATAATGATAAAGAGGCGCAGTATTTTTTCTCTCTTTAACAATTGATATAATCTGGTTATGAAATCGAGCATTTTCTTTTCCTGACAAGAAGCTTTGTCTAATGGTAGTATATAAATCAACGGATAACAATCAGGAAGTCGAGAAAAATGAATTCATTTGGTAAAGCGGACGTATTGATATGCGGCTGCGGGATCGTCGGCCTCACCCTTGGCCGGGAGCTGTTAAGATCGGGGTATGAAAATATTGTCATCATGGAAAAAGAGGAGAAAATCGGTCAACATGCCTCCGGCAGAAACAGCGGGGTACTTCACGCGGGAATCTATTATGCGCCTGACAAGCTGAAAGCTCGCTTTTGCCTTAAAGGCAACCGGCTTATGAAAGAGTATTGCCGGCAAAAAGGGCTGCCGATACTGGAAACCGGCAAGGTCATTGTCACCAGGGGAGAAGAGGAGCTTGATACATTACAGAAGCTGTATGACCGTTCCCTCAAGAACGGAGCCAAGGTAAAACTTATAGATGAACAGGAGTTGTCTGAGATCGAACCGCTGGCCAGAACCTGTAAAAAAGCCCTTTATTCTTATTATACGGCGGTAGTTGATCCCCGAAAAATCCTGGACAGCCTCTACGATGATCTGATTTCCTCGGGAAAAGTCAGGATTCTCAAGAGCTGCCGCTTTACCGGGATAACGGGCGGCCAGACAGTTACCACCAGTTGCGGAACCCTAGGATACGGTCTTTTTATAAACGCGGCCGGAGCACACAGCGATAAAGTGGCCCATGCTTTCGGGGTGGGTTTGGATTATAAATTCATTCCCTTTAAAGGGATTTATCGAAAACTGATAAAAGAGAAATCCTCATTGGTAAACGGTAATATCTATCCGGTTCCCAATATGGCAAACCCCTTCTTAGGGGTTCACTTTACTAAAGACGTTTATGGAGATGTTTACCTCGGACCGACCGCCATTCCCGCTCTGGGCAGGGAGAATTACGGCCTGGTCAGGGGGATGGACCTGGAACTGTTTGAAATCCTTTACCGGGAAGCGTTGTTATTCTTTTCCAATGCTCAATTCAGGCAAGTCGCTCTTACAGAACCGAAAAAATATTTTTTTAAGAATTTCTTTGAAGAGGCGGAGAAACTGGTCAAAAAGCTGGAACCAGCTGATATCGAGGAATCCGACAAGGCCGGCATCAGGCCCCAACTGCTTGACTGGCGCAGGAGGGAACTGGTAATGGACTTTATGGTAATAAAAAAGGGAAATACCGTTCATATCCTTAATGCCGTTTCCCCGGCCTTTACCTGTTCGATTCCTTTTGCCGAATATGTGGTAAACGAATATATAAAGCAATAAGTTAACCCTTATTTCACTTGCCAATAAAAGTTTATTGGATTATACTTAAGTTATAATAAGGAGGAGAAGAAGTTGTTAATCAATTCAGTAAAACTTATGCAGGCGAACAGGGGGGAAAAAGGGTTTGCCTTGCTGGAATTGCTGATAGTAGTTGTGATAATGGGTATTTTGACGGCGGTAGCGGTTCCGGCCTATTTCAGATATATAGAGGCATCCAAAGTAAAAGGCGCTTTTCATGTAATCAGCGCAATTGTGAAATATGCGGAGGCGGTTAAAGCCGCTGACGTTAGCGGGCAGTACCCGCCGCCGGGCAACGTGGTTTCCCAGATAGCTCCCGATTCGGACAATTTTAACTATTCTTATGATGGCCTGATAGTAAGAGCGGAAGGCAAATCTCCTTCGTTTACTGCCGGAGAAATCATTACTTATAATTTGTCTGACAGGACATGGACCTTGAGTGGGAATATAGGTATAGTTACACCTCCAACTCAATAATTTAAACAGGAACTGAGTTATGAAAGCGATTTTACAGGAAAGTGGAATAGCCCTGGTGGAAA
Organism: bacterium; assembly: GCA_046757225.1. GTDB lineage: Bacteria > SZUA-182 > SZUA-182 > JBHHXV01 > JBHHXV01 > JBHHXV01. The sequence goes on along the minus strand of JBHHXV010000076.1, from coordinate 7,184 downwards.
TAGTAGTATCAATGGTTCTGCTGGGCATGATCTTCACGGGGTTGATGAGGCTTTACCTTGCCACCATGGAAAGCAATGTCCGGCGGAATGATCGCCGGGTGGCTATCACTCTGGCTCAAGAGGAAATCGAGGAGTTTCACGCTCAAACATACAATCAAGTAGAGGCTTTAGCCGGAACTTCCGTAACGGTTACCAATGCCGCTTCCTTAAACAACTATAACAATGTGCGGAGGATAAGTAACTGGGATTACGTAAATGACAACGATTTCACGGTTGTCTCCGGGGCCGCAACCGACTCGGTCAGGTTGCTGGTGACGGTTTCCTCTACAGACCCCACCCTTAAAAACCAGTTTCAGCCGGTAACCCTGCAGGCGGTCAGGACGGATTGGGAGTGAAAGATGTTTGTTAAAAGAAAATGGCTTGATGAAGATGGGTTTACGCTGGTGGAACTGATGGTCGCCGTCGTTTCCGCCGCGCTTATCCTGTTTGGGATAGTCACAATTTTCGGAACCATATCCGAGGGGGTGGATGAAACTGAGTCCGTAAGCACGCAGCAGAGATCCGCTCAGATGATCCTGGACGCTATTGCCGAAGATCTCAGAACAGGGGCCAGCATTGTTTATCGAGACAGCAATACCGCTGTCACCATTACCGACTCCGAAGGGAATACCATTGCTTATGATTTGATCTCTGGAGCTATCATGAAATCAGTAAATGCCGGAACCCCGGACAACCTGGTGGTGGATATTCTGAACCAGAATATTACCGTGGATTCCGTCCAGTTTCTACCGATAGCCGGTTTTGCCAAACAGAGGGTACAGGTAACCCTGGTAACCGGGTTGGGAAATGTTACTGATCCTACCGACTACAGCAGGGAGACTCATATAATAAAGGTGACCTTGAGAAATTCCTGATTAAGGGGAATAATTTTAATAAATAACCCTCTTACATTACAGACAGGATATCCTGTTTACCTCCCATACAAGGCCGTTTCCGCCGGGTCTTCCTCCTTGTCCGGCAGAAGCGGTCTTGTGTTATTTAATCTTACCTTTATAGACAATTTCGGCTGGTCCGGCCAACAGTATCCGGTCGGATTGCCGGTTCCATTCGATATGCAGGCTGCCACCGGGCAGATCGACCTTTACCCGGCTACCGGTCAGTCCGTTCAGGCAGGCTGCCACCACCGAAGCGCAGGCGCCGGTGCCGCAGGCCAGGGTAATCCCGGTTCCCCGCTCCCAGACTTCGACCTTGAGACAATTCTCGTTAACTAACGTTACATATTCAAGGTTGGTGCGGTTGGGGAAGAAGGGATGAACCTCAAACAGCGGCCCCAGCTCTGACATATTAAGAGCGTTTTCCGGCCCGAACACCACGCAGTGAGGGTTTCCCATGGAAACCGCTGTTATCCGGTATGTCTCTCCGCCAACCTCAAGAGGATAATCTCTCACCTGCCCCTCCGCCCGCACGGGAATCTCTTTTCCCTCCAGAACCGGCTTTCCCATATCCACCTGAATCAAGCCGTCTTGCCGGGAAACCAGCTTAACGCCCGCCATGGTATCGATTTTAAGAGGTTCTTCCGGTCTTCCTTTAATTTCCCATAAATAAGCGGCCGCGCAACGGATACCGTTACCGCACATCTCCGCCTCGCTCCCGTCGGCGTTTATAAAACGAACACTGTTACCATGATCCGCACTTATGAGAATGATCTGGTCGGCTCCGATTCCGAAATGGCGGTCGGCCAACAGCCGGTAATCTTTGGCCTTGAGGTTTACCTCCTGTCCATCCAGGTCGATAATGACAAAATCGTTCCCGATTCCCTGTGCTTTATAAAAAGTCAGTTTCATTAATTTCTTCTCCCTGACTATTCATAAACTTGAGCTACTTTTGCCAGACTCTCTATCGGAAAAGGCTTCATGCCAACGTCCCAACAAAATTTATTGGCAAAAAAAGTTGAAGGGAAACTGACAGAAAGTAACTATTTTCAACAACATATAGTCAACTTTGCTATGATTCCCGAATTATTCGGGTTCTAGCCGCCAGAGACTCTATAAACCCTTCAATCCTGGTCTTGGTCTGGCCGTCCAGTTTTCCGGGCTGGTCGATCTCCAGGGTCAGGACCGGAAGGCTTAAGGTTTTTCTGACTACAATATCCTCGATCTGCCGGTGACAGAAGCTCTGGGTATAGTGGATTATTCCCTCTATAGTTCTTTCACTGATCTGTTGTTTGATATCCCTGAGCCGACCCTGTATATCATAAGGGTAGGTGAAATTCAAATACTGGTCAACCAGGTTGTCAGTCGGCTCCGGCAGAGAAAACTGCCGCTGCACCTCATTATAAACCACCCTGGCTCCCAGGGAATCGATAAAATCATAGATGCCCGGAATAACAGGAGGAACCCCGATATAACCGACCCTGGGATAATCCGGCAGGAACGGAGCCGCCTCTTTTTCCGCTATCGCCTGATCAACTTCCTGTTCAAACCGGCCGGGGCACTGATCCATATCGCTGGACCTTACCAGCAACAGATGATTTTCCCGGCTGCTGTGCTCCCTGCTCAGACAAAGCCGGTCAAAACAGGCCAGCTTGCGGCGGATTCCGTCCAGCCTTTCTTTCCAGGAGATCACCTCGTCCCAGGCCGCCCCTAAACTGTCGGCCAGGTGTTTCAACTCCCGCTCAAGAAGCCGGGGAGAACGCTCAGACGGATAACCAAAGGGAATGACCATCGCCCCCTCTGATTGCAGCACCTCCATCAAGGCCTTGGTATTGCTGCAATCGCCGTTTGTCACCGCTATCAGCTTGTTTATTTTCCGCTCCCTGGCCACCGCGTACAACCCCTTTATCCAGCTGCAGCTGTTGGAGGGAAACCCGGCAGCTTCCGCCTTTCTGACCAGATCCCGGGGATGGGGAGAACCTATAAAAAGATTGTTTAAGTCAGAGGGGGCGTAACCGGCCGCATAAACGATTTCCTGGGGAATGGCGGTGGTGATTCCTATACTTTCCACTTTTGTTTTTCAGTAATCACAATATCCTTGACCATCTCTTCTTTCAGCAGGACGTTGAGTTTTCTGGCAATAGTTTTGGTTTTTTCCTGGAAGGGTTTTATCCATGATTTTTCAGCCACCATTAAATACAGGGTTCCTTTCCGAAACTTTTTTACGGTTATCCCCCGGCTGAAGCCGCTGCCGATAACCTGAGGCCAGAATTTAACAATCAGTTTCTCCCTGATACCGTCAGCTTGCTTCAAATCCTTCAGGGCGGAAGCCATGATACCGGAAAGAGGGGTGAGGGTGCTGATTGGCCGGAAGGCCCGCTTGCTTGTCTTGTCAGGCATTTGGCTTGTAAGCGATTATGTTGACAAAAACAGCCAGGCTGTGCCCTGTCCGGGCGTTGCGTCCTTCGCGGACAACCTGTATCTTATTGAATCCTTCTGATTTCAGCAGGCCCAGGAACTCCGGTTTGGTTAAAGCCCCGCCGATGCAGCGGAACCAGTCGTCAATGTTTTTGCGGATTTCGGTTTCCAGGGGAGCCTTTAAAACGATTTCGCTTAAAACCGTGCGGCCTCCCGGTCTCAGCACCCGGCATACCTCCCTGGCCACCGCCCGCTTGTCCGGGGAAAGGTTGTAAATACCGTTGCTGGCTACAATATCAAACGAACCGTCTGAAAGAGGCATCCGGTCGGAACAACCCTGGACAGGGTTGAATTTTTTCACTCCGCACTCGCTCAGGTTGCGGGCAGCCTTTTTAAGCATCGAATAAGATATATCCAGACCGAACAAGCTTACTTTCTCCGCTCTTTTCCGGTGGTAAAAATAAAGATCCAGCCCGGCTCCGCACCCCAGGTCCAGGAGCTTCTCGCCCTCATGCAGCTCAACTTCCGTTTGCGGGTTGTTGGCCCCGGTGAATGACTCATAAAGGCCTTCAGGAAGATTGCCCAGAACTGAGGCCGGATATCCCACGCTTTCAGCGAATTTCCGGCCGACCGGAAAATTGAATTTCCCCGAAGGGGTGTCAGCCACCTGGGAATACCGCTGGCCAACCGCCTGCTTTATCTCCTCCGGGGACATAGTATTCAGCTGTTTCTTTTCCACTATTGCCAATCCCGTATTACTTTCACCAGGGAGTCTATCTGGTCGGAAGTCAGGGGGCCATCATGTTCCTTGGCGAATCCGGGCATGGAGGTTCCGTTTTTACCCTGGCTGATCCACTTCCTGAGATATTCGTCATTGTGCAGGGAAAGATAATCGGAGCCGTCTATTCCGGGAGCGGAACCGGTTCCCTCTCCTTCCTGACCGTGGCACATGGCGCAGACTTCGGCGTAGAGCGCGTATCCGATATAACCGGCTGATCTGCCCACATGACATGAGGCGCATTTCCCCTTGAACAGCGCCTTTCCCGCTTTGAAGGCGGGATGCTTGCCCGCGTCCACTGCCAAGATGATTTCCACCACCTTTTCCGGGGTCTGGGGGTCATTGGAACTGAGAGTAACGGTTTTGGTCACCTCGCCTACCTTTCCCTCGGTATTGATCTCGATCTTCAGTTCAGCCGACTTTCCCGCTGAGATATCTTTGGTAGAAATAGAAGCCACCGTGCAACCGCAGGAGGGGGTTACTTCCTTAATCTTGAGGATGCTCTCTCCACTGTTTTTTATGGTTAAAACCCCCCGGGCGGTTTTTCCCTGCTCCACCTTTCCCAGGTTCAGGCTTCCTTCCACCACGGTAATCCGAGGGGACGGTTTTGCCGCAGCAGGCAGACTCCTGAAAAAAACAAAAAGCAGAAAGACCGCAAAAAAAGACAACCTCTCCCTGCGTTGCAATTCCAAGAGGTGTTTGATAATATTTATCATGAGCGGGCGGTGACTTATAACCTGTCGTTTAACAGGCGTAATCCTCCTTGTGTCTCGTTAAGTCTTTCCTGCTTCCGGTTTTCATAAAAATCTCCCGACCTTCTTTGTACCTGGGTGGCGCTGGGAATGCCGGAAGCACAGGAAATAAAAGAAAGCAGAGCGATTAATAAAAAAACGTATTTTGTCTTTAATTTCATAACCAAGAATACTCCCAGTAAAAATTGTAACCCGAGTTTTTCCATTTTACCTTAAACAGCGGATTTATACCAAATGAAAAACAAAAAAGCGGCTTGGCTGATCTTAGGAATTTTACTGATAACTCTGGGCTGCTCCAAGAGCGTAATCCAGGAGATGCCCCGGCTGGCTGAAATCAGGCGGCAGCGGTTGGTTTCCCGGTCAGGAAAACCGGGAAAGGTAACCTTTATCTACGGAAACCGGACTTCCCAGGTGAAGGGGTGCCAGCCGGCCTGGGGGATGGTTACTTTAACCGAATTCGACGGCTTGAAAATTCTCTTCAATGCCGGGGGAGACCCGGTTATTTTCAAGCACAACCTGGAAACGTTAAATATCGACATCAAAGATATAGACCTGGTGGTGATCTCCCACGAGCACTGGGAGATGCTGGAAGGGATCGGGCCGGTCCTGGAGAGGAACCCCCGGGTAAAAATTTACGTTACCAGGTCTTTGTATGATGATTATCCCTCGTTTATGACTCACGATCTATCCGGTTATAATTGGAAACCCGAGTGGCAGGACAACCTGGTGAGAATGCACGATTACCAGTGGGTGACCCCCAATATTCTGTTGATGAAACTGCACAGCGCTTTCGGTCGGGGAGGGCCCAGGGGAATAGAAGAGATTCACCTTGTTCTCCTTACAGAAAAGGGGCTGGTAATCGCGCAAGGGTGCGGTCATCCGGAAATTCTGGATATCATGTCGGAAAGCCAGGATTATACGGATGAAAACCGGGTCCACCTGATTTACGGGGGAACCAGGCTGATCGGGCCGGGTCATTCTGTCCGCCTGCCGGGCCGGAGCGGCAGTATGAACCTGATGTCCAATAACATCACCAGAGAGGAAAAATATGAAATCGCCCGGGAGCTGAAAAAAAGGGGGGTGCAATGGATCATTCCCACCCACTGCACCGGGCCGGAAGGGGAGGCGATCTTCAAAGAGGTTTTCGGCGACCGCTATATCAATCAGAAACTGGGGATGGTGTTTAGGATACCCGCTCCCGCCGGAAGACAGTAATTCCCGTGGAAGAGAAAGCCTTTCTGGTAAACTTGCAGCGGTGTGTCGGCTGTCGGGCCTGTCAGGTGGCCTGTAAGACCTGGCATAAACTGCCGCCGGAATTTCCGGTCTTTTTCGAGGGGCCGTCCTTACAGAACCCCGGCAAACTTTCCGCTTCCACCTGGAGTCTGGTCATCTTCAACGAGGTTTTACGGGAAGACGGCCCGTACTGGTTTTTTCGCAAACACCAGTGTATGCACTGCCACAGCGCCCTGTGCATGAAGGCCTGCAAACGTCAGGCCATCGTGCGGGACGATGCCACCGGCCTGGTTTGGGTTGACCGGGAGATTTGCCAGGGTAACCAGGATTGCCGTAAGGCCTGCCCCTATGAAGCGATTCTTTTTGACCCAAACATAAAAAAGGCGGTAAAATGTGATTTCTGCTTTGACCGGGTGGCGCAGGGGATGCTGCCCAGCTGCGCGGCCAGCTGCTCAAGTGAGGCTATCTCTTTTGGCCCCCGGCCGGAGATGCTGAAACAAGCCCGGGAATACCTGCGGAAATTTCCGGAAATTAAAATATACGGGGAACGGAAGCCTTACGATGGTCTGGGGGTTCTCTATTTATATCAGGGAAATCCTGACCGGTATCGGTTTAAAGTAAAGTCCAAGACATAATTTCAAGAGGAGATCGACAAGATGAAAAAATGGATAATCGGGTGTTTGATAGTGCTGATAGCGGGCTGTACCAGTCAGGAATCTAAAGAGATGACCAAGGCGAAGACTTCGTTTACCCCACAGCAGGTGACAGCCGGCAAGGCGATGTTCTCCGATGATAAACTGGGTACCCTGGGCCGTACATGCAACGGTTGCCACGAAGATATGGACAGCATCAAGTCTTTTGTGAACAAGCGGAACACCGATGTGGAAAAGCTTCAGCATAAGATCAATATCTGCTTTACCTCAGCCATGGAAGGCCCGGAATTGGCGCCGGATAACGCTACCCTTGGGAACCTGACCGCTTATCTTCTTACTCTCAAGAAATGATTTCGATTTAAATAGGGGATTGTCAACTTAACTCATCTACTGCGTAAAATTCGCCCAACCCTCCAAA
>JBHHXV010000075.1:0-9471 GCA_046757225.1 bacterium | reverse complement strand
CAGAGCCTGGGAACCAGTGCGGACAGCAGGTTACAGTTCAACTGCGTAACTCCTAGATTATTCGCTCCCGGAATTATTTTGAATGATCAACTTCTTTAAAACCTGGCTTAGCTCCTGAATTTTTATCGGTTTGGTGATCGCTTCGGAAAAACCGTGTTTCCGAAAATCGGTCATAACCGAATCATCGGAATAACCGCTGATGGCTATGCCGACCGCTTCCGGGTTTATTTCCCGCAGTTTTCCCATCGCTTCCCTGCCTCCCATTGCTCCCGGAACGGTCAAATCCATGATTACCGCATCGAAAGACTCGCCGGTTTCCCGGAATCTTTTATATATTTCCACCGCTTCCCCGCCGCTGGCGGCGGTGGCCACTTGATAACCGATGTTGGACAACATATCATTGAGCACCTGCCTCACGGTTTCTGTATCGTCCATTACCAGGATTTTCCCGCTGCCTTGGATTAAGAGTTCTTCTTTTTTTTCCTTCAGCTCGGTTTTTTTGGGAAAGGCGGGAAGATAAATGGAAAAGGTGGTTCCCTTTTTCTTTTCCGAATCAACGGTTATTTTACCTTTATGTTTCTCCACGATGGAAAAGGCGATGGCCAGCCCCAGGCCGCTTCCCTTTTGCTTGGTGGAAAAATAGGGGTCGAAAACCTGCCTGAGATGTTCCGGGGAAATGCCCTTTCCCTGATCTTTAATGGAAATTTTTACATAGGTTCCCGGTTCCAGGTCCAGAGAAGCGGAATCCTCTTGGTTCAAAGAGACATTCTGGCAGATTATTTCGACCTGCCCTCCCCCGGGCATGGCCTGACAGGCGTTGAGAACCATGTTCTGGATAACCTGGCTGACCTGGCTTTCATTGATCTCCACCGCCCAGAAATCATCCGGTATGATTATTTTACTGCTGGCCTTGGTTCCCCTTAACACGAAGGTGACCGTCTCTTCAATCGTTTCCGCGATCGAAACCGTTCGGAAAACCGGGGAATCACCCTTGGCGAAAGAGAGCAGCTGCTGGGTCAATTTCTTGGCTCTGATCGAGGCCTTTTCCGCGCTGTCCAATAATTCATCCAGCCCCTTGTCCAGACCGGAAAAGATTCTGGCCAGTGAGATATTGCCCAGTATGGCCGTCAGGATATTGTTGAAATCATGAGCGATTCCCCCTGCCAGCAGGGTGACCGACTCCCGCTGGTTTATCTGTTGTATCTCGGCTTCCGTTTTCCGCTGTCTGGTGATATCACGGAAAACCAGCACCGCTCCCACCATCGTCCCCGATCTGTCCCGGACAGGAGCCCCGCTGCTGGCTATTATTCTTTCGCTGCCGTCCCTGGCTATTAAGATTGTAGAGCTGTGAGTGGTGTTTCTGCCGCTTTGAAATGCTTTTTCCACCGGATTTTGGCAAACCTGTCTGTTATTTTCATGAATAATGTGGAAGATATCCTTTAAAGGCCTGCCCGCCGCCTCTTCCCGGGTCCAGCCGGTAAGTTTTTCGCTTTCCTTGTTCACCAGAACCACTTTCGTTGCGGTGTCGGTGCTGATAACCCCGTCGCCGATGGAACCCAGCGTGATCGCCAGCTGCTCTTTTTCATGATAAAGCTCTTTTCTGGTATGTTTGCGCCGTCTTTCCAGGACTCCCAACCCGGTCACCGCCAGAATTATGACCAAAATCCAGGCGGCCAGGGCTATTTCAAAAACATGATATTTTCTGGACTCATCGAAAGCACTCTTTTTATTTAAAGTTTTTCTCAGGATTTGTAATTCATCGATAATTTCCAGGAAAAGCCCGTCGTGTTCATATTCCATTTCCGGGGTGAATGCGGTCAGCCCCCCATTTCGGTTTTTTTTCAAGGTAACCGTCTTATACTCTAACAACAGGGATTTGAGTTTACCGACCCCTTTTCTCAAGCCCGGATCATTCAGGGATAAAACTTTATGACCGTAGTCCTTGAAACTCCCTCCTTTCAGAAGAGCATCGACCAGCTTTAAGGACAGACTGAAATTATTATCGGCTTTTTTATAATCCAGTTCGATGTTTTTCTGAAGATACTCCTCCAGCCAGAGATGGGATTTGTAAATCGTTATTTGAATGTCTCTGATCGCCTCATATTGGGGATTGTACCGCAGGATTATATGGTTGTTGATCTGATTCATCCAGATCAGCAGAAAAGCGGCGAACAGCCCCATAAGAAAAAGGGCTGAGGGCAGTTTGTACCACCCTCCTTCGTCTTCCCAGATAGACATGGATTTCTTCTCCGGTTTGTGGTATATTTACGCCTCGAAATTGTAAGGCTCGAATTATTCGGGTCCGGAACTATCCAGACGAAATACACCAGAATGGTTCTTAATTATATCATATTCTTTAAATAGTATAATTCCGAATTAATTAGTAAATATGAGTAAAAAGGAGAGCCTGTCCAGGCTGATCGATAAAAGCGGCCTTCTTAATCTGTTTCTCAGTGTTTCCCGGAAACTTCACAAAAGGAAAACAGTTAACATTTTAACCTATCACCGGATCAACAGACCGGGAGAGATCGGCCCTTTTGACCCCTCTGTAATCGACGCCGACCCGGAAGCTTTTGAAAAACAGGTCGAATTCTTAAAGAAACATTTTACGATTATCACCTTCAGCCAACTGGAAGATATTGCGGAGAAAAGCCTGAACCGGCCGGCGGTTATTATCACCTTCGACGACGGATACCGGGACAATTATACCCACGCTTTTCCCATCCTGCGCAGGCACGGGGTTCCGGGTGTCTTCTTCCTTTCCACCGGCCTGATCGATAACCGGGATATCTTCTGGTGGGAGAAGATTCACTTCTTTTTTCTGAATACCTCAAAAAAATCATGTGCCATGGAGGGGGGGGCGCTGAGCCTGACTTCAGAACGGCAGCGCCGGGAATCGATAAGGGAAGCGATCTCTCTGCTTAAACGGCTTCCCGATGAAAAACGCCGGCGGGAAATGGCGAGCATGGAAAAAGAGCTTTCCGTGGAAATACCTCTGGAGATAAGGGATAATTTTACCCTTACCTGGGATGAAATCCGGGAGATGAGCCGGGAGGGAATGGAATTCGGCTCTCATACGGTGAACCATCCCCTGTTGTCCCGGCTGAATGACGCTGATCTGGCCTTTGAGCTTTCCGAATCAAGAAAACGTATTCAGGAAGAGATCAACAAAGAGGCTGATATTTTCTGTTATCCGGTGGGGCTGCCTTTCGCGTATAATAGTAAATCGGTGGCAGCGGTGGGCCGGGCCGGTTACCGGTTCGCCACCACGGTTCAATATGGCGCCAATCGGCTGGATGCCTTGAATTCACTGGAACTCAAGAGAATAAACGTTAATCTGGAGGACTCGCTTGAGGCCTTTAAAACTACCCAGACCTTTCCCTTTCTTTTTAACTATTGATGGAGAATGAATTATTCTAGTCTTAGGGATTTCATCGCTGGATAATGATTCCACCGCCGTTCTCTACAAAGACGGCCAATTGATGATGGCCGTCATGGAGGAACGGCTTACCAAAAAAAAGCATCAGAACGGGTTTCCCGTTCAGGCGGTGGCCAGGATTTTTGAGGATACCGGCCTTTCCCCTGACCGGATCGATGCGGTAGCCTATCCCTTTTTTCACTGGGCCCGGGAAAGGGATCTGCTCTGGAAGGCGTTCAACGCCGATATCCGCCACAGCCTGACCTGCGACGAGCCTTTCGCTTCCAAACTCTGGCATGAGGCGGAATACCTCCGCTGGACGGCTGAAGCATCCAGAAACCATAAGCGGTTCGGGATCGAGCTGGAACAAAACCTTCAGCGGATGGGCCTGCTTTCCAAGCTTCGGCGGGTGGGGCACCAGGCGGCTCACGCGGGGGCCGCCTTTTACCCGTCCGGGTTCGAGCGCTCCCTGATTCTTACCCTGGACTGGTATGGGGAAGGGCTGGCCGGTTCGGTCTCTCTGGGGGACAAGCATGGTATAAGAAGAATACACTCGATCGCCTATCCCCACAGCCTGGGGCTTTTCTACGCCCAGGTCACCGGCGCCCTCGGTTTTAAAATGAGCCACCACGAGGGAAAGATCGTGGGGCTGGCCGCCTTTGGCGACCCGGAAAAGCTCAGTACCAGGGTGCACTGCCGCTTTGAAGAAACGGACGGGGATTTCCGGTATAAAGCGGGCATGAATTTCCAGTTCGGCAAAGAGCTGGCCAAAGAATACTCGAGGGAAGACATCTCCGCCGCTTACCAGGATGTATTGGAAAAGGTGGTGAGCCGTCTGGTGGAATACTACGTAAAACAGGAAAAAGTGGACAGCCTCGTTTTTGCCGGGGGAGTGGCGGCCAACGTTAAACTGAACCAGCGGCTGTTCGAGATTCCGGGCATAGAGAATATCTACATATATCCGGCCATGGGAGACGACGGCAGCGGCGCGGGAGCCGCTCTGACTCTGCTGGCGGAAAAAGGAATCAAGCCTGAGCGGCTGGAGTCGGTCTTTCTGGGGCCGGAATTCTCTGATGATGAGATCAAAGCGGCCTTGGAAAAAAGCGGTTTAACGTTTAAATATTATAAAAGTGTTGAAGAAAAAATAGCCGGGTATCTCAGCCGGGATAAGGTGGTAGCCCGCTTCAACGGGCGGATGGAATACGGCCCCCGGGCTCTGGGGAACCGCTCGATCCTCTATTCCGCCAAAGATCCCGGGGTCAACGACTGGCTGAACAAGCAGCTTAAACGGACCGAATTCATGCCCTTTGCCCCGGCTACCCTGGCCGAGGAGGCTGACCGCTGTTTTCTTAATATCAAAGGCTCGGAATGGGCCACCCGGTTCATGACCATCACGGTCAACTGCACCGGCTGGATGAAGGAAAACTCGCCGGCGGCGGTTCATGTAGACGGCACCGCCCGCCCTCAACTGGTTTCTCCGGACTCCAGCCCCAGTTTCCATAAAATACTGAAGGCCTACCGGAAAAAGACCGGGCTGCCCACCCTGATCAACACAAGCTTCAATATGCACGAGAACCCGATCGTCTCTTCCCCCGGGGACGCGATTATCGCCTATAAACAGTCCAGAATAGACATTCTGGCCATCGGAAATTTTATCGCTTTTACGCCAGAACCATGAGCTTCCGTAAGTATCTTTGTTTTCCGTTTTTCCTGATAATTTTCAGTTCCGGCTGCCTTCCTTCCCGGCCTGTTGTGAGAAAATTGCGGATGGATCAGGAAAACAGTCTTACCGTGATTTATGAGGGGTTTTCCTTATGCCGGCCGGTCGGCCGCACTCACTGGGGGTATTCGGTGGCGGTAAATTTCCGGGGGAAAAGGTTTCTGGTGGATTTCGGCAAAGACGCCGACATCTTTATGAACAACCTGAAGGCTTATGGTTTCCGACCGGAAGAGTTTGATTTCGTACTGGAAACCTCGGATGAACTGGGGCACCGGGGAGGAATAAACCGCTTTCTTACAGCCAGCCCGAAAATTCCCGTATATACCTCCGCCCGATATGTGAAAAACAATATCCTCAAGGAAAATCCCGAGGCAAAGGTGACGGTTATCGATTCGTATAAAGAGATCAGCCCGGATATCTGGCTGTTCACGACTTATCACAAGTTTACCAAGTCCCGCTATGGGGAGGAGGTCTGGGAAACCAGCGTAATCCTCAAGACCGAGCGGGGGCTGGTCTTGATTTTCGGCTGTAGCTTACCGGGCAGCACTATTATGTTGAAAGCGATAAAAAAGGTTTTTCCCGAAAAAATCTATTTATTGACCGGCGGGCTGCATATGGTGGATTACGATGCCGCCAAAATCAAACAAAAAGCGATGGAGTTCAAGAAACGGGGAGTGGAGAACATCGCTCCCAACCACTGCTCCGGGCCGCTGACCGGGGATATCTTCAAATCGGTTTTCGGAGTGGATTACCTGCCCGTAGCCTTGGGCAGCGAAATCCCTCTCCCCTCTTCATTGACCGAGATAACCGACCGCTCTTGATTTTAGCCTCTTATCTGAGGTATATTGATTGCAACAGTAACAATGGGGGGTTATTTAAGGTATGAACAGGTATAGAATGCTGGTAAAAGGGCTGCTTCTCGACCCGATGACCAAAGCCCCCGTGCTGATTCTGCAGGCAGCGGAAAAAGATAATGTTTACCTCCCCATCTGGATAGGAACCCAGGAAGCCAACGCCATTATCCTGGCTTTGGAAAACAAAATCTCTGAGCGGCCATTGACCCATGAGCTGCTTACCAGTATTATGAAGAGGCTGGGGGGATCCATCGAGCAGATTGTCATTGACCGGATGGAGAACAATATTTATTTTGCCGAGATAACCTTGATCAACTCCGCCCGAAAAACCCTGTTGATCGATTCCCGGCCCAGCGACGCCATTGCCCTTGCTTTAAATCATAACGTTCCGATTTTTGTGGAAGAAGAAGTGATCAAGAAAACCAGACAGGAAGACCTGTCCGGCAGCCAGAGAGAAATCGAGCGCCTCAAGGAGTGGATGGACAAATCCTCCCCTGATGATTTCGGCAAATATAAAATGTAATTATAGACATATATGACCGGGTTCGATATAAAGCACTTTGTCCATTACTGGGTGCCCACGTTATTATATATGGGCCTTATTTTCTATTTTTCCTCACAGTCCGATCTGGGTATCAGCATAGTTCCGATCGAGAATTTCGATAAGTTACTGCATTTCAGCGAATACTTCGTTTTATGCCTGCTCTTTTACCGGTCCCTGGTTAATTCTCCTACTGACCGGCTTTCCGGAAACGCTGTTGTTCTGGCGATTGTTTTCTCCTTGCTGTATGCCGTCTCAGACGAGTTTCATCAATGGTTTATACCTAATCGGGAGGCGGATATCCTGGATATAGTCGCCGATGGGGCCGGAGCCGCTGTTTCCCAGCTGATGTTAGGAGCCAGAAAGATCAGCTTGAAATCAAAAATACCCCGGGCATCCTGATGTGCAAGATTAAAGGAATATTTTTCGATATAGACGATACCCTTTTCTCCACGTTCCGGTTTGCGCGCCAGGCCCGGTTAAACAGCGTGAGAGCGATGATAAAGACCGGTCTGGACATGGATGAGCAGGAATGCTATCAAAAATTATGTGAGGTTATCGAAGAACTGGGCTCCAATTATTCCACTCATTACAACAAATTGTTGAGATGGGTGGAAAAAGATAATTGTATCAGGGGAAACCGGGCGCTTATCATCGCTGCCGGCGTGGTGGCCTACCACCGGACCAAGTCAACGGAACTGGTTCCCTTTGAAGATGTTCCCGAAACCTTGAGCATACTTGAGCGAAGCGGTATGATTCTGGGAGTTGTCACCGCCGGTCTGGAAATAAAGCAGGCGGAAAAGTTAATCCGCTTGAATCTCCTGGAATATTTCCATCAGGACGGAATCTTTATTACCAGCCAGGTGGGAATCGGCAAATCGAACCCCAGGATCTATCAAAACGCCTGCGATCAGTTTTCCTTGAAACCGGCCGACTGTATGTACGTAGGAGACAACCCTGACTTTGACATCGACCCTCCCAATAAAATCGGCATGAAAACCGTTTTAATCCGCAAAGGGGGGAAACACCGGGATAAAGTAGGCAAAACCTCGCCGAACCATGTTATCCACCATATACATGAGCTTATAGAGATACTGCGGGAAGAGTATGACTTTAAGGAATAGTTCCTTTGCCGCTGCAATTCTGATCTCACTCACTGTTTTTCCCGGCTGCGGCTACAGATTGGTCGGAACCGACTTAAGCGTCCTGCCTCCAGAAATAAAAAAGATAGCGCTCCCGCCTTTGATTAACAACACGAATGAGCCTAACCTGGAACAGCCTTTCAGTATGGCTGTCCGCGAACGTTTCCTGAGCATTGACCGCTTTGAGATCATCAAGGCCAAAGAAAAGGCCGATGCCGTAATTACCATAACCATTACCGGTTATAATGAGAATATCCCTATTTCCTTCGGCAGCAACAAGAACGCCTCTGAGTATCGTCTGGAATTAAACCTGGACGCGGTAGTCAAGGATGCAAAAGGGGAAACCCTCTGGTATAAAAATAACATGTTCGTCTTTGCCGAGTACCTGGTCGATTCCGACCCTTCGGTTACCAGGAACAATGAAATCAAGGCCAAACAGGCGGCTGCCCAGGAGTTTGCCCGGGATTTCTTCAGCTATTTATATTAATGTTTCGTAAATTACTTCATTTGACGATTGTTCCAGGTTTGTTCTGGGTGGGCTGCGCTCAAACTTCCTTGCTTAAAACGGGAGTCTCAAAAACAGGAAAAGAGACCGCCAGTTTTGAAGTTTCCCGAGAATTGGTCAGGAAATACAAGGACAAACTGATATTAAACAATGATGGCGTCCATTTTTTTCACAGCCTGGAGTGCTCCGGGGCGGTCAGCAACCGCTTTCAAAACCAGACCCTTGATCCCAAGACTCAGAAACTGACCGGCTATAAACAGATGATAAAGTGCCGGCCGACCAGGGAAACCCACACCATCATTATCTCCAGGGTAAAATACAACCGGAAAGGGTATAAAGTTTCCTACGACAATATCCTGACCTGCAATAAAACCGGAGAAAATTATTCAATAAAGATAAAAGATATAAAATCTGATTATTCAGGGGAAGCGGTATCTTACACAGCCGAGGTAAATGGAGATACTTTGAAATTTCCTATGCCCCGGGAGAAAAAGAAAAAAAACTAACCTATCATCAGTTAGCCCGCTGACAAATAAAAAAACCTTTTGGGTTCCGGCTATGCCGGGTCAAGGTTGGGAAACGACCGCCAGTTTTAAGCGATACCGACGATTGTAACGGACGATTTCCAGCGGCACATTGGTGTAAGGTTCCACGGTGGCGAGCAGACGTCTGAAATCCGAGGGGGTTTCCACCGGTGTTTCGGCGAAGCTTACAATGATGTCCCCCACCTCGATTCCCGCTCTGTAAGCCGGGGAATCATAGAACACCTCCGAAACCAGAACGCCGTCCAATGACTTCAACCCGAAAGACCGGGCCAGTTGCGGGGTCAGTTCCTGGGTGCGTAACCCGATCCAGGCCTGTTCCGTTCCTTTCTTGCCGGTTAATTTATCGACAATCTCTCTGGCCATGTTGACAGGAATGGCAAACCCGATCCCCCGGCCGTTCTGGAGAATGGCCGTGTTAATGCCGATCACTTCTCCGGCCAGGTTAAACAGCGGGCCGCCGCTGTTGCCGGGGTTGATGGAGGCGTCGGTCTGCAGGAAATCGTCATAGGGGCCGGCTCCTATGACCCGCCCCTTGGCGCTGATGATGCCGGTGGTCACCGTATGGTCCAGCCCGAAAGGGTTACCTATGGCCATGACCCAGTCTCCCACTTCCAGCTTGTCCGAATTGCCCAGCTGTACGGAAGGCAATTTTTTGTCCGCTGATATCCTGATCAGGCTGATATCCAGCTTGGCGTAACTTCCCACCACCCGGGCCGCATAGCTTGAACGGTCATGAAGGGTGACCC
>JBHHXV010000074.1:0-9478 GCA_046757225.1 bacterium | reverse complement strand
AGAGAGAATCGGAAAGGGATAAAAGAGAGTCTGAAAATGAAATAAAAAGACTGAAAGAGAAAATTAAAGAGATTAACCAGAAATCGCTTGAAACATCGGAAGCCTGTAATGAAGTCAAAGACAGGTTGAGGAAAGAAATAACCGAAACGGAAAAGAAAAACGGGGAAATCAAAGACAGGCTGAAACAAAAAATAACTGAGACAGAAAAGAAAAACAAGGAAACGAACCAGAAATTAATAAAGGTAACAGATGAATATAATAAGTTAATTGCCAAAGAAGAACAGGAAAAGATTAAACTCCTGGATATGAAAAAAGATTTTACCGAAAAGAAGCATAAATATCTCCTCATACAAAGGGAAAAGGAAGTCCTGGAGGGGGTGGTCAAGGCTATCAAGGGCTTGGTCAGCGATTATTGACCCCCTATCGAAACAACCAGCAACTCTTAGGTCTTACCTGAAGTGAAGCATCAGGTGACTTCTTATCGACCACTGTTTGCAGTTGGGTTTTAAGCGGTTTAATTTTTCTGGCTTTTTTATTCAATCTGATTTCCACCGATTTTTCATCCAGATCAAAACCTCCCTGGATTTCGTTATTGGCGGTAAGCATCTTGGATTTCCTGACGATGACGGCCAAGGTTTTCGTCTCTACCGATTCCTGGGCATATACCTGATTGTTGGTGAAGGTTACTTCAGAACCGATATACTGTACCAGGGTAGGAAGATTACCGAAGATAATATTCCTGTCCACTACCGCTTTCGATTTGTTTTTTACAAACACCCCTTCCGCTCCGTTGTCCACAATAGTATTCTTTTTTACCAGCGTGTACGGGGAACTCTCGACATTAATTCCGGTGGAACCGTTACTCATGATATTATTATTTCTGATGGTGCCTTTCGCCTTTCGGGAAACATTCACCCCGACCAACTTATTGCCGACAACCTGATTATTCCGCACTTTTGTATCCGCTTCATCCTTCAGGGCCACGCCGGCTCCGTTATCATGGATATGATTGTTTTCTATTCTCGGGCCTGCGCTGTCAGTGCAGGCGATCCCTACATTGGTGTTATTAAAGATCTCGTTATTGATAATAACCGCTTTGCTGAATTTCCCCAGGTTGGCGATTCCCGCTCCGCCATTACCGAAAATCTTGTTTCCGGCAATGATAGGAGCGGTAAAAGATACCTGGGAATGAACCCCGATAGCGGTATAAGCATTATCTCTAATTATGTTGTCAACGATCATCGGGGCCCCCCGCAGAATCATAACCGCGTGACCGACACCGGAACCCCGGGCTCCGGTAATAGTAAAGCCCTGCAAAAGGACTTCTCCGGCAATCTCCACCACCGGGTCGGGAGGGCCTTTACCAGTATCCAACAAAATAGTTAATTCGCTGCCGGCGCCGATTAAACAGCGGTTTTCCTCGATATGAATGTTTTCGTAGTAGGTACCCTGGTCTACCATAATAACGTCATTTTTCTGGGAAACGTCGATCGCTTCCTGGATCCGGGTATAATCATCGGGGACCCGGATCACCTTGGCCCGGGCATCCGAAATCATGACCAGCAGTATCAGCCAGAAAATAGATAAAGCCGCTTTCATTCCCTGTTCAGCCATCAAAAATCAACCGGGATAAGTAAGACAGGGCTTGCGCCCGGTGGCTGATCCGGTTTTTTATCTTCGGCCCCAGTTCAGACATGGTCTTATCATAACCGGCCGGAATAAATAACGGGTCGTAACCAAATCCCGCGTTCCCGGAAAGCCTTTCGGCAATAACCCCTTCACAGGTTCCTTCCGCGTATCTGACCCCGCCCCGGGGATCCACCAGGGCGATCACACACCTGAACCTGGCTGAGCGGCTTTTCGCCCCTTCCATCTCCACCAGTAACCGGGCATTGTTTTCCGCGTCCGTAGCCCGGCCATGAGCGTAACGGGCGGAATAGATTCCCGGAGCGCCGGCCAGGAAATCCACCTCCAGGCCGGAATCATCGGCCAGAGCAGTCAGGCCGCCGGCTTTGGCCACAGTAACCCCTTTTTTATAAGCGTTCTCCCGAAAGGTTTTCCCATCTTCCTTTACCGATATGCTTACAGGCAGATCTTCCAGGGTAAAGAAACGGCAGCCGAGCGGCTCCAGGATTTTCTTGATTTCCTTTACCTTATGTTTATTACCGGTAGCCAATACGATATCCATAGAGCCTTCCCCGTTAAAAATACTGCCCCAAGCCCAGAACGATCCCCCAGCCTTCGTAGGGTTCGATGGTCCTGGCCAGGTCCAGCCGGCCTATCCCCCGATAAATCCTTTTAATAACAAAGCGAAAACCGATTCCCACACTCACAATCGCGTCCTCATTCAAGCCGTTTGACCCGCCGTAATCCCAAACCCGCGCCAGATCATTAAACAAAACGCTCTGCATGAAAATCTCTTTCGTATCATAAATGGAAAAGCGGTATTCCAGGTTCAGCACCCCGGCCCGGTTCCCCCGAAACTGGCGGTAGAGAAAACCCCTCACTCCATCCGGGCCGCCGATGGTAAATTTGTGCTGCAGCTGCCGGCTGCTGTTGCCCAGCAATCTCAGTGACCCGCACAGATTATGGATTCCCCTGCCCCAGAAATATTTCTGCACCACTTCAACCTGACCGAAAGAGAACTCCGACCCGGTTACCTTATCAGATATCCCCAGTTCGACCGACCCATAATAACCGTTATAGAGATAATTATCCACATCCACGCCTCTCCAGTTAAATACCGTTTTCAACATAACGGTGCGGCCGTTCTTCAGTTTCGGCAGCAGGTTCTCATCCTGGAAATCGTCGTTGTCATCATCGATTTTCTGGCGGGAGTAGCTGTGGTGATAAATAACCGGCTTAATCCCCCAGAACTCTTTGCGGCTGGTCCTGCGGCCTATCAATATCGCCCCGCCTCTGGCCGTAAACCTCACTTTATACCGGTCAAGAAGACCCTGGTCAAAATAAACCCGGTCTTTCATAACCAGGTTGGAAAAGTTCACTTTTACATAATTATCCGTTCCCCAGAGATACCTTTGGGAATGGGAAATATTGAACGATCTCTGAGTGCTGGCAAACTCATACTCCCCTTCCAGGTTCATGCCTTTTCCCAGAAAATTGCGGTCGGCGGCGCCCAGCTTGACGGTATCGTAACCGCCACCGCTGCCCAGATGAATGGTGGGATAAAGGGTTAAACGATCTTCCACCACCAGGATGATAACTATCCCCTGCTGGTTTCGCCTGATACCATAACTTACCCGGTAAAAATACCCCAGATTCTTGAGGTTCTGCAACCCCTCTCTTACTTTCCTCACATGGAAATAATCACCCGCCTTAACCCCGAATTCCTTCAAGATAAGCCAGTCCTCGGTCCGTTTGTTTCCCTCCACCTTTATCCCGACAATTCTTTCGGCGGCATCATCCGCTAAGACGCCTCCAAAAGTGTCAGGGATAACGGACTCAACCGTCGGTCCTGTACTGACACCGGCAAGGGAAATCCCTGACAGAATATGCAGGGACAGCGCTAAAAGTAATATCTTGTTTACTGTCATACGAATGGATTTTTGAAAACCTTGGAAGTTATGCTGAAACCGGAAGTCTTCAGAAAAAGGTCTATCAAGTATAAGATGGATTCTCCGTTTCGTCAAAAATTACCGGTTAAGTTGACAGGGTATCTGGAAAAAATGAGAATTTTCGTTCCAGATCAAGGCGTGCGAAAATTTTAACCGCAGGCATATACGTAATATTCTGAGGATTAAATCTTGAGCATAACGCAGAGCTTGGGCGAAAAGGCCTTTTTTCAAGATACGCGATATTTTATCGCTCTGTTTATTTCACTGCCAATAAGCGCTGCGAAGGTATAACAGCCGGCCGCCGCGTAAAAGACCGCCTGAAACCCCCAGGCCATGGCCAGAATCACGCTGACGACCGCCCCGATAACCGAGGAGATTCCATTGACTGCCCAGAACCAGGAAACTTCCGATTTTTCACTTAACGACCTGAGAGCCAGGGGAAAGGGCATTCCCAGCAAAAAGGACGTAGGAAATAAAACAGCGGCCAGGAACAGACACCTGACCGACAGGGAATAACGTACCGTGGATTGGAGAAAAGGGGTAATCAAGTAACTGGAGGCCAGAATAACCAGAACCAACAGCAGGGAAATAAAGGATATTTTCAAGGGAAGCCGCTCATGAAACAGGCCGCTGGTCAGGGAACCCAGGCCGCAGCCGGCTAACAGGGAAACCAGCACCACCGCCAGGTTCAGCTGCGGATAGGCCAGATAAAAAGAGAACCGCTTGGTCAGGGCGATCTCCACCAGCATGAAGGCGACCCCCAATAAAGTGAACAGGGCCAGATAATGGGGCGTCTGCCCGGCCGGGTCCGGCCGTTTCCCGACCGACAGGTATAAAAGAATAAACAGTAACAAGACCGATATCATGACTGCCGCTAAATACATTAAACTATACCGGTACTGTAAAATAACCTCTAAAAAGAAGGGCTGATCGTCAGTAGGAACAGCCAGGTTTACCCGGCTGTTCTGCATCAGTGCTTCGGGGGTCAGGCTCCCCCGGGCGATTTTCCGGAAATCGCCGTAAGCGGTGGCAAAGGGCAGCACCAGCAATTCCAGGCCCGCCTCCTGTGCCTCGCGTTCGATCTGCTCCAGGGTGGCGAAATCAAAAGGATTCTTTTTAATCATCAAGGCATAGCCGTATCCATTGTATTGGTTATCCGAGTCGCTGATTACCGCTATACGGGTCATTCCCTGCCGGGGGCTGATTCCCATATTATCCCGCATATAAACCAGAGAGGTGAGGATGAACTTGCTGAGCAGTTCCCGGTAATTGATAAACACCGTAATCATCCCCTCAGGTTTCAAGTGCTGGAAATATTCCTTGAAGGCTTCCCGGGTGTACAGGTAATTCTCCATCTGGCCGATGCCGCTGATATCCGAATAGCCGAAGGTGCTGGAAAGGCTGAGCACCAGCCGGTCATAAACATGCCGGTCCCGCATGATGAAGGTGCGGCCGTCCTCCACCTTCAGGGTTACCCCCGGCTGAGCGTAGATATCTCCGGTGTATTCCCGGTTGGCTTCCACCATATCTATCACCCCCCGGTCGATCTCGCAGGCGATGACCTGCCTGGCTCCGGCCATCAGGGCCAGCCGGACATCCCTCCCTCCCCCTGATCCCAGAATCAGGGTTTTATCGTTGGCACCGAACAGCAGAGGCAGAAAGGTAATGTCATGCCGGAAGCGTTTATAGGTTTGTTCATATGACTTTCCCGGGATCATCATCGCCTCGGTTCCCCCGTTGATGAATATCGGCCGCCGCTGATCCTTTTTCTGTTCCTCTTCGGAAAACAGGTCGCAGCGGGAAAAGAGATTCCAACTGCTTCCCAGCCACTGGAAGCGATTTTCCATATGCCGGCTAATCCAGCCGATCGGGGTATCGGTTTTCTTTAATTCTTCCGGGCCTATTCTAAGAAAGCCGTACGTTACATTGACCAGCAGCAAAATCAGCGTAAGCGCCAGGCCCAAATGCCTGAGAACCCTCTGACCGGCAGAGGAAAAATAGACCGCTCCGGCGGCGGTCACCGCGCAAAACAGGATAGCGTTGATTACTCCCAGCCACTGCACCAGGACCAGGCTGAGCAGACAGCCGGCCACTCCCCCGGTCAAGTCGAAGAAATACAGGCGGCCGCTTTTTTCCGGCCGGGTCGCATAAAAAAAAGAGAGGATACAGCCGCCCAGGAAAAAGGGAACCAGCGCCCCGAAAACCGCTCCCTGAAGTTTTATATAAGCAAACCAGCGGCAGACCAGCCAGAGAGAGAGGGAGACAGACAGGGGAAATCCCAGCCATACCCAGGCCGGCAGTGATTCTTCCTGTTTCAGGAAGCGGTAAAAAAAGAAACCTCCCAGCCCCAGTCCCATGACCGCCGCTGAGATCATGAGAAACACCACATTATATTTAAACAGGATGGAGAAGACCCGGACGATCAGCAGTTCATAAATAAAGATGGAAGCGCTGGTGAGAAAAAGGGAAAAATAATGTCTCATTGAAGAGGGAGCTGCTTGAGTATTTCCGGGGAATCCGGCTGGTAAGCATAAAAAGTCCTTCCTTTGAAGGTTTTAAACAGCTTCCGGTTATACTTCCCCAGGTCCCGGGCAACGATTATATCCCCCGCCTCAAGAGACGGCCGGTTAAGACCGAAGGCCTGATAATAGATTTCTCCGGCGTCTTTTTCCTTTAACAGAAGAACGGATTTCCCTTTCATGCTTTGTTGAATCCCGGTTAAGGACGATTCTCTCACCGGATTGAAGCGCTTCAGGTTTCCCTTGAGGTTAAAAGCGATCAGAATTATTAACAAGAGCCAGGTCAGCCGGTGTATCTCCGTTTGATCCCGGGAAAGCAGGTCAGCCAGCCACCCGGGCAATAAAGCGATCCCCCGGACGCTCAGCAAGACCAGGAAGGGGAGCAGGAGATACAGGGGATTGGATTTATAAGCAAAGGAATCGTGCCAGCGAAAACTGAAAGCCAGGAAAACCAGAACGGAAATAATCATCAGCCGGTCGGTGGTCTGTTTTGAAGAACGCCGGTTCAGCAGGAACAGAAACAGAAAGATAAGGGAGGGAAGCGGCCAACCGAACAGGTCCCGGTTGAGTCCGTTCAACTGATAGAGCAGATGAAGCAGAGAAGACTCCAAGCTCTGCATGGATCTTGCTATTCCCTGACCGTACAGGGACCCGTAATTAAAGATAAAAAACCTTCCGCTCACGATCATATTAAAGATCGGGTCAACCGCTCCGATAGCCAGGAAAACCGCCATCATCACCCGCCATGCTTTTCCGGCTTTATTTTTCAGCATCAGGTAGCTTAAATACCCGGTAAAGGGAATAATCACCAGCAAGGCCCGGCCGGGGCTCAGCAAAAACATGATTCCCAATAGAACTCCGGAAACCAGGGCGCTCCGGGAAGAAAAAGCAGGGGAATCCGGTTGACGGTTAAACTGATTTATCAGCAGAAACCCCAGCAGGCAACTGAAAAAAGGAAGATAAACCAGAAAATCGCCGGTCACCAGGAGAACCGCCGGAGAGCATGTCCACAAACCCAGGCATACCAGAGCGGTATTTTCCCCGTACCAGTCCCGGGCCAGTTTATACAAAAGAAAGCCGGAAAGAGCCCCCAGCAACGGAAACACCAGCCAGGGAATCCCGATTAAAACCCCGGGCAGAAGCAGGAGGGACAGCCCGGGAGGCAACCGGGAAAACCAGTACTGTTTTATGGTCAGATAGGGGTAACCGAAGAATTCCCGGTCGAAATTCACGGGCACAGCGACCGCCCCCCGGGCGAAAATCCGGCTTTGAAATAAAGCGGCCACCCCCTCGGGCTGCCTCGGCTGCCCCCCGGAATTTAAAAAAGAGATAAAACCGAACAGGAAAACAAACGACAGGAAAAAGTAAACCAACGGCTTATGAAACCTGCCGATAAGACCCTTTACCTTATCCAGTAATTTCCCTAAGAATTCAGGAAACCGGAACCAGCGGAAAACCAGGGCCAAGATGGAGGCGATTCCCACCAGATCGAGCAGGTATACCGGAATGGTGAACAGGCCGGCGTAAAACCGCTTGTATTTCTTAGCCACCACGAACAGCCCGCCGAAATCGTGGATGATGTTTTCTATTGACGAAGGGGGGGGGAAGCGCCTGATAAAATTTAAGGGGGAAAGCCAGCCGTAATAACCGGCCACCGGGAAGAAACTGGCCAGAAAGAAAAGAAGCACTATTAGTCCAAGCAAGGTTCTATGAGCGGAACCGACCAGGCCTGAGATTAATTTCAGCACCCGGTCCAGTTGCAAAAGGATCATCAGGAGGAAGATAATCCCCATGACCAGCAACAGGGTAAAGAGCGCGTTATAAAACCCTACCTTGAGGTAGAGGTGATACTTCCTGATGAATCTTTTTATTTTATTATGGGGAATTCTGGTGGAATAGCCGTATTGGGGGCTGGCGATAAACAGGTCTCCCTGCCGGTAAGAAACCTCGGCTTTGGTGGACAGCAGCCGGGAATTGAAGGAAAGGCTCAAATTCCCGTAGGTTAAGCTTTTTTCCAGGATTCCGCCTCCCACCCTGATGATCAGATAGCTTACCGCAACCATTATCAGGAGGATCTGGCTGAGCTGGGCTCTGCTGACGAGAGAGCGGTTGATTTTCACAGTTGATTACCGCTTTATCCCGGTAAGTACCGATTAATCGGTTTGGAGGGGCATGATCACGCAGATGTACTGATCATCGCCCATTAACTGGAAAGCGCAGGGGGCAAGTTCGCTGTTAAGGGAGATCGAGATCTCGTCCGTATCCGCTACGCCGAGGAATTCCAGTACGTAAGCGGCGTTAAAAACCAGCTTGACCTCTTCTTCCACCTGATTGATCTCAATCGTTTCAGTGGCGTCCCCATAATCGGAGTCCTGAGATTTTACGGTAAGCAGGTTGTCCCGGAAAAGCAGCCTTACCCCGTGGCTCTGGTCGTCGGTCAACAGGGAAACCCGGCGCAGGGATCTGGTAAACGGCTCTGAGGGAATTACTATCCTTTTTTCCGGAGACTCGGGGATGACAGACCGGTAATCCGGGAATTCCTCTTCATTCAAGCGGCCGTACAACACCGTATTCTCGATGGTACAGATTAAGAAGGAGCCGGAAAATCCCAGTTCCAGATCGCTGTCGCTGAAATCATCGGCTATTTTTTTAAGCTCCACCAACACCTTTTTGGAGACCATGACCGAGTGGTCAACTATTTCTGTTTGCAGGGAGCGGCGGACCCAGGCTAACCGGTGGCCGTCCGTTCCTACCAGCGTAAGCTTGTTTTCCCCGATGGACAGAAGAGCGCCCGAGGTAAGCAGAGATAAATCAGGGGAAGAGACCGCGAACAGGATCCGGCGGATCATGCCGGAAAGATCCTGACCTTTTATGGTGGCGGTTTGTTCCTTTTCAAATTCAGGGGCGGCGGGAAATTCGTCAGGGTTCAACCCGGCCATCATAAACTTTCCGCAGGCGCATTGCAGATTAAGGCTGTAATTCTCCTGGCTGACCAGATGAATTTCTTCCCCGGACAATTCCCTGACAATATCCATAAGCTTCTTGGCATTGACCACTGCCTTTCCCTCGGAAACCACGTCCGCCTCCACGGCACAGGTAATGGTGTTGCCCAGGTCAGTGCCGGTGGCGATTACGGCATTCTCCCGGCTTTCGATCAGGAAATTGGTGACATGAACAATCGGCCCCTTGGGAGGAACCACTCCGACGCACCTGTTTAAAACCGTCAGTAAATTGTTCCGGGAAATTCTCGCTTCCATTTTCATCGCACCTTACAGCTGAAAAATTCTTTTCATAGTATAATAATAAGCCGGCTTAGTCAAGCTTATGGACTAGCAGGCTGTTGAAAAAGCAATTTAGAGGATCACTGCTTTTCCTGAATTGATT
>JBHHXV010000073.1:0-9480 GCA_046757225.1 bacterium | reverse complement strand
CTCTCCAATACGGTTTTTATATTCTTTATCAGTCCCCTCTTCTTTTTTCTCTTCGGCCTTCTTCTTCAAGAGATCAGGAGGCGAATCCAGAACCTTGCCTTTTTCAACCGCGACTTTGACCAGGGGAAGCTTGGATTCCTTGGGAGCCGTCCGGGCCACGCAGGCGCTTAACAGGAAGACCAGCAGACAAAGCAGCAACCGTTTATTTAAAGAAACCATATTAAAGTTCGTAACCTTCTTCCTTCAACCAATCCTCAAAACGCTCCCCAACGAGCTTTTTCTCCCGCTCGCTTAATTCTTCCCGCCACCGGCCGATCTTTCCGGGGTTTTTATCGGGGATGTGATGAGGGAGGATCAGGGTCTCCTTGTCGTAGTTTTTTATGGAGAACCCCAATTTGACAAAGAGTTTTCTGTCCAGGAAAAGCCTTAAATTCATACCGGTTTTTTTCCGGCGGTTGTCCGCTGTCGCTTTGGCCTTGTCCAGGGCGCACTCTCTCGCCACCGCCTCTATGACCTCCGGTGAAGGAGACAACTCCAGAAAAGAAGCGAGATCCCTTACAGCCGAAGCTATATCTCTTATTACGTTCTCATATTTTTGACGGAGGACGTTTTTTTTAAGCTGTTTTATCTCATAATAAAAACCGGCCGTTCTCTCCAATCGGCCGATCAGGCTATCCTCCTCTGACTTCAGTAATTTCTTGGCGGAAGCGGCGACATCCCTTATATCCCTGGAAATATACAAAATTACGGCGGTTCCTTCATGAGCCATTTCCACTACTTTGGGGTGCACTTCATGTATCTTGATAATGTGGTACCTGGTATCATCTCCCCACTTCACAAATTGAGCATCGCTGATCTGCTTGCCTTTCATCTTGGGATTACAAAACCCTTCACCCGTTCCAACCCCCATTCTTTCCACCAAGGTCCGCGCCAGGTTATATTGAAGGGTCGAGCCTGACCTTATCATTCCATTGCAAGCAATTAACATATTCCGCTCCCTTACAAAGCGAACTGATTGGTATTGGTTCGACCCACCTGAGAATTTCTTATGGTGGTGAAAACCAGTGAATCCGACCGCTGCTCCAGCTGATCGCAGCCGTCGCAAAAGGGATATTTCCCGAATTCCCCGTTGCGGTGAGCGTCGCGTAAAGCCTCGTAAGCCTTTCCCTTTACTATTTCCTCCAAACTGTTAATATTGGCGTCACCCAGCACAATCTGGTCATCGTAACACCAGCAGCAGGGAACCATGATTCCGCTCCACTGCACCTGCAACGGGCCGTCCATCGGCCGGCCGCAGGTTACTTTCTGTTTAGTCGCCTGGCGATACCGCCGGCCGTCGCTCCAGTTATGCGGCCTCCAGATGGAAATGTCATCCGCCCGGCCCTGCCACATCTTCTTGAACCCTTCTTCCAAACCTATGTTGGTTTCGCTCAGCAAAAAATAAATTTCGATTTTGGGTTTTCCCTTTTTCTTTAATTCAAACAGATATTCTATGTTGGCGACGACCTGGTCGAATTTGTCGCGCCCATGCACCTTCATGAATGATTCCCGGTCAATGCCATAGCAGCTGATCCTGATGCAGTCGAAATCGACCTCTACCATGTTCCGGGCAGCCTCCCGGTCAAGCAGGGAAGCGTTGGTAATGGTATATAAAAAGATTCCCCCGGCTTTGGCGTACTCCGCCTTTTCAAAAAAGGTCGGATCCAAGAGCGGTTCACCATACCCCACCAGCGAGGCCTGCTTCATGCCGATCTCAAGACCCTGGTCACAGGTTTTCCGAAACAGTTCCAGACTCATCGTCCCCTGCTCACGTTTCTGTTTCTCCCGGGGGCAGACTACGCAGCAATAATTGCACCGGTTGGTAACCTCAAACCGGATATCCGGGTTTATCAAGCGCATTATTTCTTTACCTCAGTCATTACAATAAGGGGCATAAAGCCGGATTGTGTTGTTTTTCAGCATGTCGGCGTATTTTACTTTATCGGGAAAATCAAAGCGGCCGTTAAGACTAACGCAAAAACGCTGCAGGATCATTTTATAACCAACTCTTTCATACATTTTTTCAAAATTTCTGGGAAACGATTTGTAGCTTCCCTCGGATTCGGTATTGAGAATATATCCCCGGCAGACCCTGGTTAATTCGGAAAATATGCTGTTGTCCTTTATGTTTACCAGTACAGAATGACAAAACACCAGGTCATAAGCCTTTGATTCATGTTTTTTCAGTTCCTCGACCGCATTTCCGACAATGATTTTCGAGGATTGGTAAACCTCGGGAAAAATTTCCTTCATAAGATTGACGGCTTCTTCCCCGATTTCGATGCCGGTCAGGTTCCTGTACCCTTTGTCATGGAGATATTTAAGCGATCTGCCGCAATTACAGCCTATTTCCAGGATGGCCGCTTCTTTTCCCAGCAGTGGCAGTACCTCTTGAAAGAGCAGATCAATAGAATTGTCATGCTTGGTGTAAACCAGAGGATTACGGTTCCGGGAACCTGGAGTCTGATGCTTCCAGTCGTCCGCAGTGGTGGTGGAGGAAAGAGGAGGGGTAATGCCATTATCTGACAAAAACCTGGCCAGTCTAAGATATTGTACGCAATATCTGGGGTTTCTTTTCAGCCACCCGCCGAATATTTTGTTTAATATATCGCTTTTTAAAGACATTGATTAAGAGTTTAAGTCACTCAAGACGGGATTGCAAGTACCAGATGACGCTTTTTATTGAGAATCAGACAATCGACAGCACCAGAATAATTCGGGCGTAGTAACGACCATATCGGTAATACCGGTTGATTACTTTTTGTTTTTAAGTTAGACTTTTTAAAAATACAATCCCCCCAATAGTTCGTATCAGCCGAAACATTATTAACCCGAATAATTCAAGAGTGATAGCAACTATTATCTTGTTGGAATATGAATCAAGATTTAAAGACAGTATCCGGTTTTCTTTTCTCCGGAATATCCTGCGGGATAAAGGAAAACAAACCTGATCTGGCTTTGATCTATTCCCTCTATCCAGCCCGGGCGGCAGCGGTTTTTACCACGAATTTATTCCCGGCCGCCCCGGTTTGTTTAAGCAAAAAAGCCATAAAGTCCGGAAAACCGGTCCGCTCAATAATCGTTAACAGCGGCAACGCCAATGCCTGCACCGGTAAAAAAGGGCTTGAGGATGCTCACAGAATGCAGTCGGCAACCGCCGAAAAGCTGGGAATTAAAGCCGGGGAGGTTTTGGTGGCCTCCACCGGAATAATCGGCCGGCCCCTGCCGATTAAGCGGATTGAGGAAAATCTTGACGCCTTGACAGATCGGTTGAGCAAGGAGAAAAAACCGGCAGCGGAAGCAATTCTTACGACAGATACCAGAACCAAAGAATATTCTCTTGAGCTAGATTTTAAGGGAAAACCGGCTCGGCTGGCCGGCTTCGCCAAGGGATCGGGAATGATCCGGCCGAATATGGCCACAATGCTGGCCTTTCTGGTTACTGATGCCGATATCCCGAGGAATCAACTGGACAACATATTAGATACGGCGGTCGAGCGGTCGTTTAACCGGATAAGCGTGGATAATGACATGAGCACCAACGACTCGGTTTTTCTGTTGGCCAACGGGGCTTCAGGGGTCGCTATCCGGAAAGAAGAAGAATTAAAAATGTTTTCCGACGCTCTCAATAAACTCTGCCTGCATTTAGCCAAGGAGTTGATTCGGGATGCTGAAGGAGGCACCAAAGTTATCAAAATCATGGTAGAAGGGGCAAAAACCGAAGCGGAAGCCGGCAAGGTCGCCCGGCAGGTAGCCGGCTCCCTGCTGGTAAAAACCGCCGCTTTCGGCCAGGACCCGAACTGGGGGCGGGTCATAGCGGCAGTGGGAAGCGCTGGTGCAGCGATCGACCCCGACCGGGTTTCGGTCTCGATTATGGGAACAACCCTGGTCAGTAACGGAGAAGCGGTCAAAGGAACCGATCTGAAAAACCTGTCAAAACGCATGGAAGCAGGAGAAATACCTATCCAGATCGATCTTAATCAGGGTTCCGGGCGATTTATCGCTTACTCCTCGGATATTTCTTGTGAGTACGTTAAAATTAACGCTGAATATACCACTTAATCCGGCTTTGATAACAACGCCAGAACCAGCTGTGGATAACTTGTGGATAATTCTGTTAAAAACATGCGCTAAGTTACACCTATGTTAAGTCCGCAGCTTTATCAAGCAAAACACCTGGAAAAGATAAAGCTAATACAAACAGACAGTTAACGTGTCATTGCGACCAAAACCGATAGCCGCCATATTTAGTGGAAAAGTTTTCCACAACACAAGAAAATTAATCAACATTCTGACCAGAGCGGATTTGCTGTTGATGGCCGTCATTCTGACGGCGAGCCTGTACAGCTATCGATTGATAAGAGAGCTCTCCTCCTCGGGAGAAATGGTCTCCATCGAGGTGAATAACCGGCCGGTCGCCCGTTACAGTTTGAAAGAGGACCGAAGGCTGACCTTCAAAGGAACAGGAGGCCCTCTGGTCTGCGAAATAAAAAATCAGCGGGTCAGGATCAGGGAATCGTCCTGCCCCAATAAAGTTTGCGTGAAAATGGGGTGGAAAAAACAATCTGGGGAAGTGATCGCCTGCGTCCCGAACAAAACTCTGATCTATGTTGAAGGAAAAGTAAATGAAAAGCTCAACGGAGTGGACGCCGTTTCCCAGTAGCTTTTAAGACTACCGGGTGTCTTAAATAATAAGGGTTTTCGCAGCATGAGATTAACCATACCAACCAACTGGGATAACAAGTTAATCGAAGGGTGCCAGGGGTTGCCCGTTCACACGGTTTACGGAAAGATGCGTTACGACCTGATCGGAGGGGGCCGGCCGGCCGGAGCGTTACCGGAAGTAACCAAGGAACAGGTCAAGGAGCATATCAAGCTGGTTCATGACCAGGGGTTTGCCTTCAATTATCTGATGAACGCCTCCTGCGTCGGCAACCTGATCTCCCAGCCTAAAATCTACGATCAAATACGGCACTATCTGGATTGGATCGCTGAGATAAAAGCGAATTATATCACCGTTTCCATCCCCTTCTTAATAGAATTCATTCACCGGTATTATCCTGAGTTCAAGCTGGTGGTATCGGTCTTTTCCCATGTGGATTCGGTAGACCAGGCCCTTTATTACGAGTCATTGGGAGCCGTAGAAATCACCATTGTGCAGATGTACAACCGGGATTTCAGTTTTTTATCCCAATTCCGGAACAGGATCACCGCCGACCTCCAGATTATCGTCAACAACGCCTGCCTGTACGGCTGCCCTTACCGCCGGTATCACGCCAACATCAATTCCCATTCCACCATGACCGGAAACGATAATATCGGCTTCGACTACCCGGTGGTCAGCTGCACCTGCAACCGCTTCAACAAACCCGAGGAATGGATAAAGTCACCCTGGATCAGACCCGGTGACCTCCATTACTACGAAGAGATCGGCATCGACAAATTCAAGATCTCCGGACGAACCAAAACTACCGCCTGGCTGTTGAAGGTTATCCGGGCTTACGCCGACCGGAGAACCCCGGACAACATCATGGAGCTGCTCAGTGTTCCCAACGGCGCCCTGGGTTCCGCCAAAAGAAAGAAATATACCCCCTATGATGATACGGAAATAATTATCGACAACCACAGCCTGGGGGATTTCCTGCCGGAGATCAGGAAGCGGGACTGCCAGCTGCTATCCTGTAATCAATGCGGATACTGTATAAGGTTAGCCGAAAAAGCGGTCAGGTTTGATGGCGAAGCCTGCCGGGCGGCCGGAGAAAGTTATCGCGGCCTGATAGATAACCGGCTGGAAAACAACTGAAACTAAAGGGGAAAAATGAAGGATTTTATTAAAGAATTAAACAAAGAAGAAAACAGGGAAGAGAAATACCATTACGTGCAGAACACCTTTGAATCGATCAGTCCGGTCTACGACAAGATGAACGATATAATGAGCTTCGGGATGCACCGGGTCTGGCGGAAGTACGCGGTGAAAAAGATCGCGCTTTCCCCGGGAGAAACCGTCCTGGACGCCTGCTGCGGAACCGGGGATTTCGCTCAGGAATCGGCCCGGGCTGTCGGGGTCGGAGGAAGGGTGTTCGCCACCGATTTCTGCTCCGGCATGGTGCAGGAAGGAGCCGGTAAAGCGGACCGGGATTATCTGTTTTCCCGGGTAATCCGCTTCGGGGTGGCCGATACTACTAAAATCCCTTTTAAAAACGGAATATTCGATGCGGTTACTGTCAGCTGCGGAATCCGCAACCTGAATGATATCGATCTCGGCTTCCGGGAAATCTTTAGAGTGCTGAAACCGGGCGGCCGCTTTGCCTGCCTGGATCTGGGCCGGCCTAATATTCCGGTGTTCTCCACCATCTATAACACCTATTTTGAAAAAGTGGTACCCCTGGTCGGCAAGCTTATCCATGGAGACGCCGAGCCTTATGATTATCTGCCCCAGTCATTGAAAGAGTTTCCCGACCGGGAGGAGTTGTCGCAGAGAATCAAAGAAGCCGGTTTTGTCAAGGTAAATTATACGGATCTGGCCGGGGGAGCAATGGTGCTGCATGTGGCTATCAAAGGGGTATAATATAATAATACATACCTACAGTTCTGAGAATAGGAGCATATCGTTTTTATTTTTACAGTTACGAGACAACGGAACCTCCTCATATTCATATTGACCGGGATAATTCTTCCGCAAAATTCTGGATAGACCCGATTGGCTTGGCCCGTAATTTTGGCTACAGCCCTAAAGAATTAACCAAATTAAGAGCAATGGTTATTGAACATCGTTCAAGATTAATGGAGAGCTGGAATGGGTATTTTGGCATTAGCCGCTGATGAGCGGGTTAAAAACGTTCACTTTTTCAAAGATATTTTGAGTGTTGACCTTATGGACGGGCGCACTATCGCGGTTCCGTTGGCTTGGTATCCTAAGTTGCTAGGCGCTTCTTCAAAGGAGCGAAACCATTGGGAAATCTGCGGAGCAGGCTATGGAATTCATTGGCCGGAAATTGACGAAGATTTAAGCACTGAAGGGCTGCTTAGAGGGTCGCCCGCGCCGTGTTAAGCAGCCTCGGGCTCACAATCTGGAAAGCTCCCCTGCCGCAGAAGGAGTATGCATCCGCCGAGCCGTTTTCCCGAATAACGAGCTTAACCCGGCTTGTTCTGGTAAATATGGGAGCAGTGGGCCTGTTTTACTGGCTCTACGCTACGGACAACCCCAAGCCCTACAGCAACATGGCCTATTTTCTGTTAATGGGCGTTGTCTGCTGGTTTTATCTCTTTCCCCAGGAAAGAATCGAGACGAAAACCGGAGGAAAGGGGCCATTCAGTAAAGTAACGATTGCCGGTTCCGGGCAGATGATTTTACTGTTTCTGGTCGCCAGGCTCGGATATCAACTGATAAACGCCGGCCTGCTCCCCTTGAGGCCGGACAACCGGCGCTGGGTAACCTTCGCCCTTCCCTGGCTCAAAATAAATCCCTTTTTGTCCGTTTCCGGAATTATCCTGGTAGTGGTAACCCTGGAATGGTTTTACCGGGCTTATTGTATCGGCGTCCTGCGGCGCTACTGTAGACCGGAGACCGCTTTAATCGTCTCTTCGCTGTTAAGCTCCTTCAGGGGATTCACTCTGGGAGTGGTGCCGGGAATTTTTGACTTAACTCTTTCCTTCTACTGGGGTAAAATATATCTGTTGGAGGGATTAATGCCGGCCATCATCGTACATCTGGTGTGGGATCTTGTTTTTATTTATTTAAGTCCATGAAATTACGCAAACACTTAATCTTCCTGATTTTACTTTCTCTTGTTTGTCCGGTTTCCAGCAGCGGAGCCAAACCAAAGGTCATCCATGTAGTTACCGGCGCTCATCAGGATATCGCTTTCAAAACGTCATACCAGGAATCGATGAATATTTATGACGAACAGTTGCGGAAACATATCGAATTAATCGAAACCGATCCGGCACTCAGGTTCAGTATGGGAAACACCTATAATATCAAGGATTTCTTGAAAAGAAACCCGGATTTCAAACCAAGGCTGCGGTATTTGATGGAAACGGGCAGGATAAGCGGCCCCGCTCAATGGGTCGGGGGAGAACCGGAGTGGTACACCGGTGAATTCCTGGCCCGGTACGTGGCCTATTCCAAATACTGGCTGATGTCCGAAATGAAACACACCCCTCACTGGGGGCAGCTCAATGATATGCTTTCCTGGACTCCCCAGCTCGCTCAGATACTGAACAAATCCGGGGTCGATCTGGTCCAGGTCAACCCCACCCGGATCGGGAATTATTACCTGCCGGAAGAAACCCCCTCTTACTTTGTGGGACTGGACGGGTCGAAGGTGATTATATACAACACCGATTACGACGGCCTGGTAAACTTCAGCGATCAGGACAAAAGCCAACCCTTCAGATATATAAAACATTTCGGCCCTTACCGGCATATGCTTATGTCGGTGATCGGCGATACGGGAACCGAAGCGGACCGGACCAAGCGGCTGATGGATCACATAAAATGGTGGAACAGAAAACAAGCCCCTAAAACCGGAGTCAGACTGGAATTAAATACCTATGAAGAAGCGGTGCCCTATATTAAAGAGGAGGCTTTGCGCGTTCCTCCCAGAAAATACTCGGGACTGGCTTATATCTGGCCCTGGGCCGGTCCCTGGAACGTTCCCAGCATGTTTTATCATGCGCAAACGGAATATAATTTACCAACCGCCGAATCGCTGCTGGCTATGGAAGAGCTGCTGGGCATCGCCCCCTATCCCGAAGAACGGATTAATCAAGCCTGGGAGGATATTTTCTGGACCATAGACCACAACTGGGGATCGGATGAGAGGGAGAAGGTAACATCAAACCGGCAGGCGTATAAGGTTTCCCAAGAGCTGCTTAACCGGGGGCTGACGCTCCTGTCTGAAAACGTAAAATCCCCCAGCATGGGAACCCCTCTGCTCGTGTATAACCCGCTGAACTGGGAGCGGTCCGGTCCGGTTCTGGTAAATATCCCTGATTTTCCCAAGAAGCGGATGGAAGTGGTTGACTGGCGGGGAAGCCCGGTTTCATCTCAACCGGTAACCGTCTTTAAAGAAGTGCCTCTGGACGGAAAAGGACGGTGCCGGGTCGGGTCCGCGGGAAAGGAAAAAAAGCAGGTTCTCCTGCTCTGGGCCGAAAAAGTGCCGGCTCTGGGATACAAGAGGTTTTATTTCCGGCCAAAGGGAAGGAGAAAGATCTCCTCTTCCTTGAAGGTCAGTAAGAAATCAATCGAAAACCGGTTTTTCCGCATCACTATCGATCCGAAACATAAGACCTTTTCCATCTATGATAAATCAACCGACCGGGAGCTGGCCAATGCAAAAAGATCCGGGGGAATGGAAAGAATAAACAGTTATTATTGGACCATGGATAAGAAAAAGAAAGGAAAGCTGCGCTCTCAAATGAAGATAGAGCGGGTAA
>JBHHXV010000072.1:0-9630 GCA_046757225.1 bacterium | reverse complement strand
GAACATCAACAGCAGTTTGCCCTTTGTGGAAAAATTCATGTTTCTGGTATTGTTAAGATGCCAAAGAGGTTATCGTTTATCATGATATAATAATAGTATAGTCGTACAGTTGCAAAATCACAAGACCGTGAGGTATAAATATGTCTGGCAATCAAGTAACGGAAAATACTCACATCCAGGATGCCTTAAAAATGGCTCTCGAGCGGGAAAAACGCGCCTATGATTTTTATCGGGAAGGAATGGAAAAAGTCAAGGACGCCGGGGTTCGGGAGCTGTTTAAGGAGATGGCTGTAGAAGAAAGGTGTCATATGTCCAGGATTCAGGCGGAAATAGACCGGGAAATCCTGCGCGAGAACTGATCACCAGAATAATCAGAGCTCCCCATAAAAAGAAATAACCTGCCCCAAAATCAAGTTTTGTTCCGTACGGGAAACAAATACCGGACAATAAAGGTGGTTTTCGCAACATAATTTATAGTAATGTTTCTGGAGGTACAGGTGCCTGACCGCCAGTTTCTCTTTTATTTTTAAAGCCACAATCTTTCCGTTCAGCTGCCGGGGGTTCCTTTTTTCCGTGTCGATGGTGACGGTTGTCCGTTCGGGAAGTATGGGGGACATGCTGTCGGTGATTAGTTTCAGGTGGATAAATCTCGAAATTTCCCCGGATAGTGGCGGGAAATTCATAAAAGAACCCTCTTGAGAGCCTGGTTTGGCCGGCAGGCATTCCGAGTTGAACAACCCCCAGTGATTGGTTTTAAAGCCGTCTTTTTCGGAATAAACCCCGGGTTCTTTTTTTTCCGGGGAGCTTCGCAGGATCCAGTCGCAGGAAACCAGGGTGGCATTGGACAAAGCCAGAATAAAATCAGCTGGCGGGAGCCTTCCGTCTTCGTAAAACCTCAGTGAAGAAAAACTGACCCCCAGTTTATCGGCGAAGCTTCGTAAACTTTCCTCGCCCCGAAGATGCCTTATTCTTTCGCCTATGGTGTGCACAATTGTAAACTTTTTCCTTGACATCGCCTGGTTTAACTGCTAAACTTAAACCAGTTTTTTTAAAATCTCTGTCACTGTTAAAAATCTTCCCCATGGTTTTTACAGCTAAGTATAACATGTATCTTTTTGGCAGGGAACAAGTTCTCTCTACTTTTCCAGCCCGCCTATCGCGCTTGGGAACCTCGCTGGTTGATCAAGCGCCATAATATTGAAGATTGTATCCCGTTTATGTGCCATTTACTGCTGGTTTTTATGGGCAGCGGTTTTGGGGGACTCATTTAACCTTGTGTACGATGGTGCACATATGTCTCCAAAATAGACCCGGTCCAAATCGGTTGGTTCTCATTTCCTTCCTTATCATAAATTCGGCTCCTTTTTAGAATATTACTCAAGGTCCGGCTTCTCCTGGAACGGGGAAAGCCTGGTGGTCACCAGTTTCAAAAGGAGCGATTAATGTCAGAAAACAACTCGGAATTAGATAGTACCGAAAGAAAGCTGATCGGTCTGCTTTCTTCTCGTCAAGGTGAAATTAAGGCTGTCAGTATGAAAAAACTGGCCGCTGAACTTAAAATGAGTTCCCGTCTTTTGAGGGGATATATAAATCATTTGATTATGGAGCATCGGATTCCTATTATGTGCTCCACCCGCAGGAAAGCCTCAGGTTATTATTGGTGCAATTCCCAGGCGGAACTCAAATCCTTTAATGAAACCTTCAAAAAGAGAGCGGTTACCAGTCTTCTGAAAGCCGCTTCCATGAATCGGCAGACCGTAGTGGAGGTGGCCGGTGATTTGCTGTTGGAATATCTTAAAAAAAATACCAGAGAAACGGACAATGCCTTAAAAATTCCGGGATTGGACAAGGTCGTTTACCGGTTCTTGAATATCATGAATCAACAGCCGCAGCTTTATAAAAATGAGCTGGGGTCTCTTAAAACACTTCTTGAGTGCCCGCATTAGGGTTAAGGCTTTTTCACCGGACAAGGTTTATAGGAGAAAAAATATGTTGGAGACTTTAGATAGCAAGGAAAAGATGCTGCGGCCTAATATTGTCGCTAAGATGTTGGATGTCAGCAGAATGACGGTCTACCGCCTGTTCCAGTACGGGGAACTTGAGGGGCTGCGAACCTCTCCGAGAAATATCCGGATTTACAAATCATCCGTCTTTAAATATTTGGAAAAAATAAACCAAAATTAATGTTAAGTACCGCAAGTAACAAGAAACACACACAAAGGTGATAAACATGGTATGGTTAGGGAGGGTAATGAACGGAAGCCTGATCCCTTTATCGATATGAAGTCTGGCAAAATAAAATGATTAGATACGGAGACAAGTTTATGAAGAGACCGGGTCAGAGGCGTTTCCAGTTATCCACAGGCAGCGGAAGGGTGTGTGGATAACTTTGTGGGAAATTTAAATAAACGCTTGGCGGATAACCTTTGGCATGAGATAAATGTTCGCCGGTTCTTTTATAAAACAATCAACATATAAATCAATAAAAACAATACGATAACCTGTTTGTGCCTGAGGTGCCCGACGGTTGCCCGGCAATTACGATAAAGAATAACCGGGGTTTTTGGTTTGCCGGGTGAAAAGCCTGTTGATAGGTTGTGGATAACTTGTGAATAATGCCTCTAGTGCCGAATAATTCGGAAATCATAACTGGAGAAATGGTGTCGAAATGACGGAGATCGAAAACTTAAAAAAAGCAATCTTTAAATATCTGGACAAGATAAATAATGAATCCCCCAAAAATCTCAGCCACCAGCGAATTGAGGGACTGCTTAACTCTCTGTATATGGAAATGGAAAGGCAAAACCAGGGGGAAAAGGAAGAAAACCTTTCCAAAGAAGAAAAGTTAGCTTCAATGATGCTCAAGGTTTCCAATGTATTAAGAGGTGGAAATGTTTCGGTCTGCAGCGAGGTGGCCGACGAGTTTCTCAAGGCCCTGGAGCTGTTTGAACTGGCCAGAGAGGTCAAGGAGGCCGGTAAATTGGCCGCCATAAAAGATCAGTATAAATCCTTGAAAGAATAAAGGCAGTAACTTGAATATGGAACCGGATCTGCTGAGCCGTCTGGCGGAATCTCAAAATGTGGCTTTGGCTCTTTCTCTGCTGGGAAACGGGATTTTGGGAAGATCGCTCATAAAGCTTTATCATTCTAAGGAAGAGCTGCATATAAAATTGGTTGAAATATTAAGAGAGATTATTCCCCTGGCCGTTCGCCTCAAGGATAAAATAGATCGTTTCGAATCTTGATATGAATATCAGTCCATGTTAGGTGAGCAAGCTTTGTTCTGGAAAAGAGAAGTCAAAAGACGCGTTCTGGCTTTAAGGTTGTTTTGGCTGACATCGGCGCTTTTGCGGGATTCCTTGAAAACGGTTGCGGATAGCCTGAAAGAGATAAATGTCAAAATCGCCCGCCCGGGAGCAACTCTTTGAACGGGAGCCAGGAAATCAAAGAAGCGAGCTGACCGGTTTACTGTTGAAGCTCCAGATAAAACTGGCCAGAGCAGCGATGACCGACTTGGATTCCAAGAGAATCAGCGATCTGTCCGGCCTCCTGAAAGCGGATGCCGCGGCGGCCAAGGTGCAACGGGAGACGGGGGGGGAAGCGAAACCGGACTATAAAGAGCTGAGACGTCTTATTAATCAAGAATATGGAATCTCGGACGACACCTGAAGTAATTTTGTTGCCGTATCAAAGAAGGTGGCTGGCAGATAAATCCCGGTTTAAAATCGCTCTGAAAGCCAGGCAGATCGGTTTCAGTTTTGTCATTGCTCTGGAAGGGGTGCTGGATGCCTTGTCCCTTAAACAGAAGATTATATTTTTATCCGCTTCCCAGAGGCAGTCGCAGGAACTCCTGGAAAAGGTTTACAGTCACCTGCGGGTCTTTACGCTCCTGGCTGGGGAAGATTCTCTGGTGGAAAACAGCTCTATGAACCGGTCTGAACTGCTTTTACCCAACGGGTCGGTGATTTTGAGCCTGCCGGCCAACCCTAAAACCATTAGAGGGTTTACCGGCAGTATCTTTCTGGATGAGTTCGCTTTTCATCAGAACGCCGATGAGATTTACAAGGCGATCATGCCCACCGTTACCAGGGGGAAAAACCGCCTGCGGATTGTCAGCACCCCGGCCGGAGACCAGGGGATGTTCTACCGGCTCTGGACCGGAAACAACCCTTATTCCAAGCACCGGGTCGATCTTGATCAGGCGGTCAGGGACGGCCTGAAGATCAACAGGGAAAAGCTCAGGGAAGCGGTTCCCGACCAGGAGATCTTCGCTCAGGAGTTTGAGTGCAGATTTCTTTCCTCTGCCGGCAGCTTTATCCCTGAGAAACTGATCCAGGGTTGCCTGGAAACGGAAGGAAACAGTTTCCCGTCCGGGGGCGATTGCTATGTAGGAGTGGATATAGGGCGCTATCGCGATCTTTCGGTTTTTTATGTAGTGGAAGAGGCGGGGGAAATCTTTTTTACCAGAGAAATAGTGGTGTTACAGAACAAGCCGTTCGAGTTTCAGAAACAGACTATCCGTGAGCTGCTGGCCTGTTATTCCCCCCGAAGAACGGCGGTCGATTCCGGAGGGATCGGGTTGCAGCTGGCTGAGGAACTGGAGAGAGAATTTCCGGATATCGTGGAAAAAGTTACCTTCACTGTCTCTGTTAAAGAGGCGATAGCGGTCAATCTGAAGCGGTGTTTTGAGAGCCGTTCGGTCAGGATCCCGGCTGACCGGGAACTGATAAACGATATCCGCTCATTGAAGCGGCAGGTGACCGCTTCCGGCAAACTCCTTTATAATGCCGAGCGTTCCGCCAAGCTGGGGCACGCCGACCGGTTCTGGGCTCTGGGCCTGGCCCTCTACGCGGCCGGGAAAAGGGGGGAAATGCCGGCCCAGGAGGTCTCTTTAACGTCGGATATGAAATGGTACCAAGCAGAGAGGAAAAGACTTTGGGGTTAGCAAAACAGATAATCGGGAAATTGGCCGGAAACCGGGAAGTTGTCAGAGAGGCGGTCGGTCTGACGGGCGTGGATAAGGATGACTGGAAATACCGGAAACTGCGGAATGAACGGGATTTAAACTCCTTTACCCATGAGCGGATGCTCAAAATAGCCTATCACCTTTATGAGACCAATCCGATGGCTCACCGGATTATCGAGATGACCAAGGATTTTGTGCTTGGCGACGGAATTTCCTACCAGGCCGATGATCCCCGAACCAAAGAGCTCCTGGACGATTTCTGGAACGATTCCGTAAATCATTGGGATCTGAAACAGCACCAGAAGGTACTGGAACTGGGGTTATACGGGGAGCAGTGTTATCCGGTGTTTGTCAATCGATTGAGCGGCCGGGTCCGGCTGGGGTATCTGGACCCCTTGCATATCGACCGGGTCGAAACCGACCCGGACAACTGCGAGCAGGCCCGGCAGGTGATCACCAAAGGCAGTCCCGGTAAGAAGTTACAGGTGATCGGTCTGGATGAAGACCCCGAGAGCCCTTCCTGCGGGCGCCTGGTCGGCGACTGCTTCTATTTCACGGTCAACAAGGTTTCCAATGCCACCAGGGGCCGGTCCGACTTAATGGCCCTGGCGGACTGGATCGACGCTTACGAACAGTTTCTTTTTAACCGGCTCGACCGGGCCGCTTTAATTAATGCCTTTGTCTGGGACGTCAAGCTGGAGGGAATGGATGAAGAGGGGATCAGAAACTGGCTGAAGGATAATCCCGCGCCCAAACCCGGTTCGATCAGGGCTCATAACGAAAGAATTACCTGGAACGCGGTCGTTCCGGATTTAAAAGGGGGTGATACGTCAAAAGAAGCTCATTTAATCAAAAACTATATTCTGGGAGGAGCCGGATTCCCGGCGCATTGGTTTGCCGAAGGCGGAGAAATCAATAGAGCTACGGCTAAGGAGATGGGAGAACCTACTTTAAAAAGACTGAAAACCCGCCAGAAACAATTCAAAAAGATGGTGGAGTTTATGTTCCGGTTTGTGATCGACCAGGGGGTAATGGCGCATCGGATCAAACCGGAAGCGGATTTGAGTTTCGAGGTGTTTCTGCCGGAGATCATGACCAAAAATCTGGCGGTGATGTCCGAGGTGCTGGAAAAGGTAACCAGAACATTGGATCTGGCGCTTGGCAAAGAGATGATATCCGTTGAAAAAGCGGCCGGCGTTTTACAGGAGACCCTCAAAATAGCCGGATATTCTTTGTAAACGGAAAAAAACCATAAACAATGTCAGGGTAAACCTATGAGGGTAATAGACAAAACATTGATCGCAAAAGCAACGAGAGTCTTAAAGTTAAAGAAAAAGGATATCCTTAAGAGCAGGGAAGGACCTGGCTGGGTCGTGATTGTGACGGTATCCGGAAGGAAGTATCTGTATTACCGGGAAGACTCAGTTTTTCCCCAAGCGGATTACCAGAAAGCGATTAAAGCCAGGGGAGGATAACATGAGTCAGATACTAATAGAAGGCGGCCTGAAGCTGCCGCCTTCCACCGAGCCGGGAGGCAAGGTTTGTGAGGTGGTTCTTATCAGGGCGGGCCGGTCGGCCAACCGGAATTATTACCCGCCGAGCACCCTGAAAAAATCCCGCGCCCTGTTTGAGGGAATCAGAGCGCTGGCCAGGAGTGACGAGGATCATATCAAGGATCGGGAACACCGGGTCAGGGATATTGTCGGCTGGTTTGACAAGGTCCGGTTTCAGGACGATGCCCTGGTGGCCGATTTCCATATATCGGAAGCGGCCGAATGGTTGAGGATCCTTATTAAAGACGCCTGGTCGCAGGGGCATAAGGATATTGTCGGATTTTCCCTGGTGGCCGAGGGACGGGGAACCGTTAAAAAGGTTCGAGGGGAGGCTCTCCGCTATATCGAATCGATTGACAGGGTAAATTCGGTGGATGTGGTGGTCAACCCGGCGGCCGGCGGCCGGGTCTTGAAACTGGTGGCGGCCAGGGAAGAAAATCAAGAGGAAAGGGAAAAGATGGAAAATCTCATTAATTTGCTGGAAGAAAAAGCGCCGGAGTTTATCTCCGGAGTGGATAAACAGAATGTGTCGGAAAGTGAGCTCCTGGGTCTGGTGGGAAACGCCTTTGATGAGTTTCAGGGCATTGAGAACAGGTTGAAGGCCGCTCAATCCAGGCAGCTTCTAAGGGAAACCCTGGATAAAGTCGAGCTTCCCCGGCCGATAGTGAGGAGGATAGCACAGCATTTCAGCGAGGGTAATTTCAGCGAAAGCGAGCTGAAATCCTTTATAGATCAGGAACGGGACGCGTATGCCCAATTAACCGAATCAGGAAAGGTCAGCGGTATGGGACAAACCAAGTATGAAGTCAGTATGGATGAACGGGAAAGAACCCTCAAGGCTTTGGACGGTTTCTTCAAGGGGGCCGACCAGGAGGGCGTGGAGCGGTTCAAGTCGATCAGGGAGGCTTATATAACCATTACCGGTGATAAATTTATTAGCGGCCAGCTGAAAGAGGCCTCTAATCTTCACAAATTTACCGAGGCGCTGCAGACCTCTTCCTGGGCGCAAATCCTGGGGGATTCCATTACCAGGAAGATGCTCTCCGAGTATAACAGCCCGGACTTGGCCGGCTGGAAAAAAATCGTTTCCGATATCAACCCGATCGCCAATTTCCGCAGCAACCGGAGAATGCGGATGGGTGGTTATGACACCCTTCCGGCGGTTGCCGAATCGGCTGATTACGCAGCTCTCACCAGCCCCGGGGACGAGGAAGCCACTTACTCGGTCAGTAAAAGGGGCGGGCTGGAAACCGTTACTCTGGAGATGATCGCCAATGACGATGTGGGAGCGGTCAGACGAATCCCCAGGAAACTGGGAAGACTGGCCGGGGTTACGCTCTACCGGTTTGTCCTGGATATGCTCAAGGACAACGCCACCTGCACTTACGACAGCACCGCCTTGTTTGACGCCACCCACAACAACCTGGGAGCCACCGCTCTTTCCGCCAGCAGCTTGCTGGCCGCCAAGATAGCGGTGAGCCAGCAAGCCGCTTACGGCACCACGACCGATATCCTGGGGGTTGAGCCCAGAACCCTGCTGGTGCCCCTGGATCTTCAGGATACCGCTTACCGGCTTACCACTTCCCCGTACATCGTCGGCACGGCCAGTGAGAACGGAACCGAGCCGAATATCCATTCCTCCTATGGGCTGGAAACGATGGTGGTCCCCTACTGGACCGATACCAACGACTGGGTG
Source organism: bacterium (assembly GCA_046757225.1). Lineage (GTDB taxonomy): Bacteria > SZUA-182 > SZUA-182 > JBHHXV01 > JBHHXV01 > JBHHXV01. The sequence goes on along the minus strand of JBHHXV010000072.1, from coordinate 1,415 downwards.
CTGGTCTGCGACCCCAATTCCTGCCCGACCATAGAGATCGGCTTCTTTAACGGCCAGGAGGAACCGGAGCTGTTCGTTCAGGACCAGCCGACGGTCGGCTCCCTGTTTACGGCCGATAAAATCACGTACAAAATCCGGCATATCTACGGGGGAACCATCCTGGATCACCGGGGAATGTATAAAGCGGTCGTGGCTTAATTACCCCCTCACCCCGCCCTCTCCCCCCTTCCGGGGGGAGGCGGGATAGAAAAAGGAGATAGATATGGCGGCACCAACCTATAACTGCCCCTTTTCCGCCAATGCGGCCGGGGCCGGGTCAGCGGACGACTCTTTGACCTGCGCGGAAATGCTGGCCCTGAACACCAACGCGTCCTGCGCGTTATACGACACGGTGGACGAGCACTGTATGCTTCGCCAGCACCTGCTTTCCCAAAAGGATTTCTGGCGCGGGGAATCATTAACATAATTAATGGATTTCCGGAAAAGGGTTTAAAGAAATGTCTTTATTGGATTTTAATAAGAAAGTAGGGCGGAGTCTCCAGGATGAAGCGGATATCTTAAGTGAAGCGGATATAGATAACTTTATTCTGGAGGCCCTTTCCTATTATTCCAAAGACCGGCCCCGCGTAAAGGTGACCGATATTTCCGGGGACGGAGGGTATGAGTATGATCTGCCCTCCGGCTGGGATCAGGGGTTTTCTACGGTCAAGAGGATCGAATATCCGGCCGGAGAGAGAATTCCGGTTTATCTGGAGTCCACCGATTGGATGATCTATACGGACACCGGCGGGAAAAAGCTGCGCTTGCTGCACCATACCCCCTCCGGCACGGAGGTGATCAGGGTAACGTATACCTGCCTGTATGATGATACGGAAATAGATTTAATTCCCGCCGGTGACCAGGACGCTTTCTGTTCTCTGGCCGCTTCCCTGTGCTGCGGGTCCCTGGCCAGATACTATTCCCAGACTTCCGCCGCCGGTCTGGAGGTAGAGGTGGTGGATTATCCGGGTAAGGCGGCTGAATACGCCGGCCGGGCCAAAGAGCTGCTGGATATCTATAACCGGCACCTGGGAAAGGGGCGCGAGCGGAAAAGCGCCGCCTCGGTAACCGATGACTGGGATACCTCTTTCTCCTGGCAGGGGGATTTCCTGTCTCATCCTAAAAAGAATCGTTAAGGGCAAGATATGTCAAAGGATTATGCACAGATAACCGATGGTTCCGGCACCAAAATCAAGACCATCCAGAAAACGCAAGGAATCGATACGGTTGAGGTTCAGGGGGTCTCCCGGGACTGGGATAAGCTGGATTTCGGCGGAGTGACTCCCAATGCCCTGGACGTGGTGTCGGTGGCTGGCACTGAATCGGGGGATATCGATTGTGAGGGTATGTCCTCTCTTATGCTGAGCGTGGAATAC
>JBHHXV010000071.1:0-9671 GCA_046757225.1 bacterium | reverse complement strand
CAATCTCATGGTGGTTTGCCCCAAATGCAACAAGGGGGTGCGTACCGCCAAAAAGTTTTTGGAAAACAACAAAAAAGTGCGTGCCTGCCGGGTCTGCGGGGAAGAGATATAAAAGATGGCAACCTTAGAGGAAAAGTACAAAAACGAGATCTTGTCCGCTTTAAAGTCGGAATTAAAGCTCAAGTCGGTGATGCAGGCGCCCAAACTGGAAAAGATCATTCTTAATATCGGGGTGGGCGAGGCTATCCAGAACGCCAAGGCACTGGATGGGGCGGTCAGTGATTTGACCTGGATTACCGGGCAGAAGCCGATTGTTACCCGGGCCAAGCGTTCGATCGCCGGTTTCAAGCTGAGGGCGGGAATGCCTATCGGCTGCAAGGTTACCCTGCGGGGAACCAGAATGTATGAGTTTCTGGACCGGCTGGTGTCGGTCGCTCTTCCCCGGGTACGGGATTTTAAAGGGATCTCCCCGAAATCGTTTGACAGGTATGGAAATTACTCGCTCGGCATCAAGGAGCAGATCATTTTTCCGGAAATCAATTATGACAAAATCGATAAATTGCGGGGAATGAATATCAGTTTTGTAACAACCGCCGGTAATAACGAAGAAGCCAGGTTGCTGCTGGGAAAACTGGGGCTGCCCTTCAGGAAGTAGAGATATAAGGAGAAAACAGTGGCTAAAACCTCTTTGATTGTTAAGGCGAACAGGACACCCAAATATAAGGTAAGGGGTTATAACAGGTGCCGCATCTGCGGCCGTCCCAGAAGTTATTTGAGAAAGTTCGGCGTCTGCCGGATTTGTTTTAGAAAACTGGCACTAAACGGCGACCTGCCGGGTGTGGTTAAGTCCAGTTGGTAAGAGGAGGAAGAATCAATTGGCGGTTACAGACCCGATAGCGGATTTATTAACCAGAACGAGAAACGCGGTTAGTGTATTGCATCCGAGCGTATCAGCTCCTTTTTCCAGGTTGAAGGAGGATATCGTGAAGATTCTTAAACAGGAAGGCTTTGTCAGAGATTATTCGGTAACCGAATCAAAAACGGGGTCTCAGAAAAAGACCATCAAGATAGAGCTCAAGTATTCCAGTGGAAACCAACCGGCTATCCTGGGCATGAAACGGATAAGCAAGCCGGGATGCCGGGTATATGTTAAAACGACCGACATCCCCCGGGTGTTGAATGGCATGGGCGTAACGATCCTGTCCACCTCCAAAGGGGTCATGACCGGCCGGGATTCAAAAAGAAACGGCCTCGGCGGCGAACTGCTCTGCGAAATATGGTAAAGGAACAATGTCAAGAATAGGGTTAAAACCGATCGAAATTCCCAGTGGCGTGCAGCTCAAGGTTGAGGATTGCCGGGTTCAGGTGTCCGGGCAGTCGGGCAACCTTAGTTACGCCCATTCGCCGCTCCTTAAAGTGAATTCGGACGGTAAACAGGTTTCGGTGAGCCGGGACGGGGACGATAAGGAATCAAAATCGCTTCACGGGCTTACCCGCAGCTTGATCGCCAATATGATTACCGGAGTGTCCGCCGGTTTTTCCAAAGAGCTGGAGATCAACGGGGTGGGATATCGGGCTAATCTCAAGGGAAAGGTTCTGGAACTCAACCTGGGGTATTCTCATCCGATAAATTACCAGATACCCGAAGGAATAAGCATCGAGGTGGACAAGCAGGTAAAGGTGAAGGTAAAGGGGATCGATAAACAGAAAGTGGGTCAAGTTGCCGCTGAGATAAGGGGTTTCCGCCAGCCGGAACCATATAAGGGCAAGGGAATTAAATACGCTGACGAGACAATTCGCCGGAAAGCTGGAAAAACGGGCAAGAAGTAAGCACATGTCAATCTGTAAAGTGGAAAAAAGAAAGAAATCCAGAATCAACCGCCATCGCCGGGTCAGGAAAAAGATTTCCGGAACGGCTGACTGCCCCAGATTGGCGGTTTACCGGAGTTTGAAACATATCTATGCTCAGGTGATAGACGACTCCCGGGGGATTACCCTGGTTTCCGCCTCGACCCTGCATGATGAGCTGAAGAAGCAAAAGGATAAAAAAGTCGATTTAGCCAGAAAAGTCGGCGAGATGGTCGCTGAAAGAGCCCTGGAAAAAGGGATTAAAAAGGTGGCTTTCGACCGGGGAGGTTATATTTATCACGGTAGAGTAAAATCTCTGGCCAGTGGAGCCAGAGAAAAGGGGTTGGCATTTTAAGTGAGGGGTAATTAATTGGCCAAGATAAATCCTGATACCTTGACCCTGACTGACAAAGTTATTGATGTCAGACGGGTGGCCAAGGTGGTAAAAGGCGGCAGAAGGTTCAGTTTCAGCGCCATTGTGGCGGTAGGCGACGGAACCGGGCATATTGGAATCGGATTCGGCAAAGCCAACGAGGTGCCGGAAGCGATCCGCAAGGGAATTGAAAAGGGGAAAAAGAACCTTATCAAGATTCCGATCGTAAACGATACCCTGCCGCATGAGGTTCTGGGCCACTGGGGAGCGGGCAAGGTGATGCTGAAACCGGCGTCAAAAGGTACCGGGCTTATTGCCGGTACGGTAGTAAGGGCGATTCTGGATGCGGCCGGTATTCACAATGTCTTGACCAAGTCATTGGGCAGCAACAATACCCATAATGTGGTAAAAGCTACGATGGAAGGTCTGTCCCGCCTGCGTACCTGGGAAGAGATCGTTCAGTTGAGATCATAAAGAGTTTATTATGGCTAAAACGAAGAGACTGAAAGTAACCCAGACCAGAAGCGTTATCGGCTGCCTGGAAAAGCACAAGCTGACCGTAAAAGGGCTGGGGCTGAAAAGGATAAATCACAGCGTTATCAGGGAAGATACCCCCCAGATCAGAGGTATGGTTAAAAAGGTGTCTCACCTGGTTCGATTGGAAGAGATGTCATGAAACTACACGAGTTACAACCAGCCGCCGGGGCCCGTAAAAAGCGTAAACGCCTCGGCCGGGGTCCGGGATCCGGGCATGGAAAGACTTCCTGCCGGGGGCATAAGGGGCAGAAAGCCCGTTCGGGCGGCGGAGTTCGGATTGGTTTTGAAGGCGGACAGATGCCTCTTTCCCGGCGGCTTCCCAAGCGCGGTTTCACCAATATCTTTAAAAAGGAATATCAGATAGTAAATATAGCTGAACTGAACCGGTTTGAAGAGGACGCGGAGGTTGATCCGGGCCTGCTCAAAGAACACGGGGTAATTAAAAAAGCCTCACGACTGGTGAAAATCCTGGGAACGGGAACCCTGGAAAAGCGTCTGACCGTCAAGGTTCACAAACTGTCACAGACGGCGGTGGATAAAATTACGGCAGCGGGCGGACAGGTCGAGTTACTGTAAAGGATTACCCCTTATAAATGATTGGCGGTTTTTCCAATATATCTAAGATTCAGGACCTGAAGAACCGTGTTCTCTTTACCCTGGCCATGCTGGTGGTCTACCGGGTGGGCGCCCACATCCCGACCCCCGGTATTGACGGTCAGGCTTTAAGCGCTTTTTTCTCGGCTTCGCAGGGAACCCTGCTGGGCTTTTTTGATATGTTTTCCGGGGGCGCCTTGAGCCGGCTGACCGTCTTTGCCCTGGGGATAATGCCCTATATTGACGCGGCTATTATTATTGAGCTGCTGACCGTGGTGTTCCCCTATCTGGAAAGACTGGCCAAAGAAGGGGAAGCCGGACGCCGGAAGATAACCCAGTATACCCGTTACGGAACGGTCGGTATCGGAATTATCCAGTCGTTCGGTATCAGTTACGGGCTGGAATCGATGAGCAGCCCTTCGGGGACGGCGATCGTGCCGAGTCCCGGCTGGGCTTTCCGGTTTATGACTATCGTTACCTTGACCGCCGGGACCTGTTTCCTGATGTGGCTGGGGGAACAGATCTCCGACCGGGGGATCGGCAATGGAATCTCCCTGATAATTACCGCCGGTATTATCGTAAGGATTCCCAGCGGGGCGGTGAACCTGCTCCGGCTGGTTAAATCGGGGGATTTCCAGCCGTATATGGTGCTGATTTTAGCGGTTTTAATGGGAGCGGTTATCGGGGCGATCGTTTTTGTGGAAAAGGGGGAGCGAAGGGTTACTGTCCAGTACGCCAAACGGGTGGTGGGCAGGAAGATGTATGGAGGCCAGACCAACCATATTCCCTTGAAAATTAATACAGCCGGGGTTATACCGGTTATTTTCGCCTCCTCGATCATCATGTTCCCGGCGACTATCGCCCGGTTCGTGGATCATCCCTGGATGCAGTACCTGTCGCAAAGCCTGTCTCCGGGAAATTATTTATATGACGTTTTGTTCGTTCTTTTTATCGTATTTTTCTGTTATTTCTACACGGCCATAGTCTTTAACCCTACTGACCTGGCGGACAACATGAAAAAGCAGGGAGGGTATTTACCGGGTATCAGGCCCGGTAAAAGCACGGCTGAGTATATTGACAAGATTCTAACCCGTCTGACTTTCAGCGGGGCGGTCTATTTGTCAGCGGTATCCCTGCTGCCGACTTTTTTGATGAATAACATGAATGTGCCCTTCTTTTTCGGGGGAATCGCGCTGCTGATTGTCGTGCAAGTGGTTCTTGATACGGTCAATCAGATAGAATCTCATATGATGCAGCGCTATTATGACGGGTTTATGGCCAAGCCGAAGGCCAAAAAAAGATAAACGGAACAACAGGCATGAGAATAATACTTTTAGGTATGCCCGGGGTGGGAAAGGGTACTCAAGCCAAAAAGATTTGCGAAGCCTTGAATATCCCCCAGATAGCCCCCGGAGATATCCTGCGGAAAGCGGTGAAGTCACGGACAGAAATAGGTCTGGAAGCCAAGGCGTATATGAACAGCGGAAAGCTAGTTCCCGACAAGGTGATTCTGGGAATAATAGAAGACCGCTTAAAGGCTCCCGATTGTGAGCGGGGATATATTTTAGACGGTTTTCCCCGGACGGTGGTTCAGGCCAACGCCCTGGGCCTGATGTTGAAAAAGGCGGGACAGGAGATCAAGCTGGTAATAAGTCTGGAGGTTTCTCCGGCTGAGGTGGTAAAAAGGTTGTCAGGCAGAAGGGTTTGCTCTTCCTGCGGCAGAATGTACCATATCAAGTTCAAACCTTCCCAACAGGAGGGTATCTGCGATAAATGCGGCGAGGCGCTTTACCAGCGGGAGGATGACCAGGAAAAAACCATTAAAAAGAGACTGGAACAATACCGGGAACAAACCGCTCCTCTGATAAGTTATTATAAGGGACTGGGAATTCTGGAAAAGGTTGACGCCCGCGGCGAAATCGAGGAAATCTTTAAAAAGATAACCTCTCTCATAAATCCGGTCTCTTCATGAAAATGTCGGCTGATCTTTCTTCTGTAAATGATCAAGGTAAAATCAGCAACTGATATCGAAAAGGCCAGAGTGGCAGGAAAGGTCGTCGGTCTTTTATTGAAAGGGATTGCCGAGCGGATAAAGCCAGGAATAAGCACCATGTCCCTGGATAATTTCGCATATGATTTCATAAAGGAATCAGGAGGCGAACCGGCATTCCTGGGCTATCTGGGTTACCCTAAAACCATCTGCGCCTCGGTTAACTCGGAAGTGATTCATGGGATCCCCTCGAACCGGGTCTTGCGGGAGGGGGATATTATCGGGATCGATGTCGGGGTAAAGGCGGAAGGCTTCTACAGTGATGCGGCGGTAACCGTCCGGGTGGGCCGGGTCTCGGAAAAGGCGGACCGGCTGATCAGGACTGCTGAGGAGGCTTTTTTTGAGGCCCTGGCTCTGGCGAAACCCGGTATGAGATTGTCGAATATCTCCCATGCGATTCAGAGCTATGTGGAAGGCAAGGGGTACAGCGTGGTAAAGGCTTTCGTCGGTCATGGAATCGGGCGGAAACTTCATGAGGAACCCCAGATACCGAATTACGGCCTTCCGGGAAGGGGGCCGAAACTGAAAAAGGGTTATATGCTGGCAATCGAGCCGATGGTTAATGAGGGAACCGATGAAACCATGGTGCTAGAGGACCGGTGGACAGCCAGAACCGTGGATAACAAGCTGTCCTCGCATTTTGAACATACCATAGTGATAACCGACAAGGGCGCGGAAATTTTAACGTTAGCGTAAGGAAAGATGGCCAAAGAAGAGGCAATTGAAGTGCAAGGGGTGGTAAGCGAACGTCTGCCTAATGCCATGTTCCGGGTAAAGCTCGACCAGGGCGGCCATGAGGTGCTGGCCCATATTTCCGGGAGAATGAGAAAGAATTTTATTCGTATCCTGGAAGGTGATCAGGTTACCTTGGAGATTTCTCCTTATGACCTGACCCGCGGCCGGATAATCTACCGATATAAATAGAATGGAGAAAAGGGATGAAAGTACAGTCATCCGTAAAAAAGATTTGCAAGAAATGCAAAATCATCAGGCGAAAAGGCGTTGTGCTGGTGATTTGCGAGAATCCCAGACATAAACAGCGTCAAGGCTAAAATAAAGTGAGGGATGAGGATTGGCTCGAATAGCAGGGATTGATTTACCGAAAAACAAGCGGGTGGAGATCGGCCTGACCTCTATTTACGGGATAGGCAGAGTGCGCTCCCGGGAAGTGCTTAAAAAGACCGGTATAGATTTTGACAGGAAGGTCAAGGATTTGGGTGATGATGAGATCAGCCGGATAAGATCGATGATTTCCAAAGAGATGGTGGTAGAGGGAGATTTAAGAAGGATCACTTCCACTGATATCAAAAGATTGATGGATATAGGTTGCTACCGGGGGCTGCGTCATCGCCGCGGGCTGCCGGTGCGGGGACAGCGCACCCATACCAACGCCCGCACCAGAAAAGGTCCCCGACGGGCGATCGGTGGAAGAAAGAAATAGGACAAGGGAGAATAATATGGCTCAAGGAAAAAGAGGAACCAAAGGAGGGAAAAAGAAGGAAAAGAAGAATATCCCCGTGGGCGCCGCTCATATACAATCGACTTTTAACAATACGATTGTATCTATAACCACGGTCAGCGGTGACATAATAGCCTGGTCGAGCGCTGGCAGCGTGGGGTTCAAAGGTTCCAGAAAAAGCACTCCCTATGCCGCCCAGCTGGCGGCGGAAGCCTGCGCCAGAAGCGCAATGGAGCATGGCGTGGGACAAGTTGAGGTAATAATAAAGGGTCCGGGAGCCGGGCGGGAGTCGGCGATCAGGGCGCTCCAGGCCGCCGGGCTGGATATCACCAGCATAAAGGACGCCACACCGATCCCCCATAACGGATGTCGGGCTCGGAAAAGGCGTCGGGTATAAAGAGGAGGACTACTTACTTTGGGAAGATATAGAGGATCGATTTGTCGGCTTTGCCGCAGGGAAGGGGTAAAGCTCTTTCTCAAAGGGACGCGATGTGTTGGTCCCCATTGTTCTTTTGACCGGCGGGAATACGCGCCTGGTCAGCACGGGCAAAGAAGAGGCAAGATATCCGATTATGGTTTGCAGTTGCGGGAAAAACAAAAAACCAAGCGGATTTACGGCTTGGGAGAAAAACAGTTTCGCTGTTATTTCGCCAAAGCCGCCCGGCAGAGCGGGGTCACCGGTTACAATCTCCTGTTGCTACTGGAACGCCGGCTGGATAATATGGTATACAGAATGGGTTTTGGAAATACCAGGACACAGGCGCGTCAGCTGGTACGCCACAAACATTTTCTGGTGAATGGAAAGTCAGTGAATATACCTTCTTACCTGGTTAAGGTGGGCGACAAGGTTTCGGTCAGGGAGAAAAGCAAGGAGCTGCTCCCTATAACCGCTTCGGTTGAATATGTGAAACAGCAGAAAGTGCCGGAGTGGCTGGACGTCGATTTCCGGGCGTTGGAAGGAAAAGTGGATAAGTTTCCTTTAAGAAAAGAGATTACTATTCCGGTTAATGAACAGCTGATAGTAGAGTTGTATTCAAAATAATTAACAATCACGGGTAAGTATATGTATCAGGTTGCTTTTAAAAGACCAAAATCAGTGGAGTGGGAAAAAAGCACTATTTCCAACTCTTATGGAAAATTTGTGGCCGAGCCGTTTGAAAGGGGTTCCGGTATTACTATAGGAAATTCGCTCAGAAGAACCTTGCTTTCCGGCTTGACCGGAGCGGCGATAACCTCTGTCCAGATCGAAGGGGTTTATCATGAATTTACCACTATTCCAGGGGTGGAAGAAGATGTCACCGATATTATCCTCAATCTCAAGGAAGTGCGTCTGAAGCTTCTAAGCCCTGAACCGAAAAAGATTTATATCGACACGTCAGGCGGTGAGAAGAGAACGGTTTGCGCCGGTGATATTATCGCTGACGCGGATGTGGAAATAATGAATCCCGACCTGGTAATCTCTAACCTGGATACCGGAGCTTCTCTTAAAATAGAAATGGAAGTCAGGCACGGTAAGGGATATGTTCCTGCGGAAAATAACAAGGTTCCAGGCAGCCCGATCGGGGTGATTTTTATTGATTCGGTTTTCAGCCCGGTAAAAAAGGTCAACTTCTGGGTGGAAGATACATTGGAGCCGGATGACCTTATGTATGACCGGCTGGTAATGGAGATCTGGACTTATGGGTCTGTTTCCCCTGAAGAGGCGATCATAAACGCGGCCAAGATACTCAAGGAAAACTGCAATGTCTTTGCCGGAGATGAAGAAGAGCCGGAAATAATAGAAACTGTGGAGGAGGAAAAAGACACTCTGGCCAGTAGGATGGAGGAGAATTTAAGCAAGAACGTAAATGAGCTGGAACTTTCCGTGCGGGCGGCAAATTGCTTAAAGAACGCCAATATAAAAACCATTCGGGACCTGGTTCAGAAAACCGAAGCGGAAATGCTGCGCACCAAGAATTTCGGGCGCAAATCATTGAATGAAATCAAGGAACTGATCAGCGAAATGAATCTCGGTTTCGGGATGAAATTCGAAGACAGGCAGGATACTTAACCTAGGAAAAAGAGGCAAGCGTGCGACATAGAAAACATAAATATAGACTGGCGAGTGATTCCAGCCATAGAAAAGCGCTGATGCGAAGCCTGGCCTGCGCTCTGATAGAGCATGAGAGAATCGTTACTACGGTTACCAAGGCTAAAGCCTTGCGGGGATACGTGGAGAAACTGATAACAGCCGCCAAGCGGGGCGGGGATTCCAACCTGGCCGCGATCCGTAAGGTGGCTTCCGTTCTGGACGACAAAAAGGCGGTTAAGAAGATCTTTTCGGAATTGGCGCCCCGGTTTGAGGATCGTCCGGGAGGGTACACCCGGGTTTTAAAGATCGGGCACCGCAAAGGCGATGCGGCGGAAATGGCCATGATCCAGTTTGTGGATTATCAGGATAAGCGCAAAGCTGCCGATAAAACGGATAAGAAAACAAAAGAGACAAAGAAAGAGATAGAAGCGAAGGCGGAAGAATCTAAGCCAGAACCTGAAATCGCCCAGGCCGATTCCGAAGAGAAAGAAGCGGAAACGGCTGAGAAGGCGGAAGAGGTCAAAAAGCCTGAGACCGCCGAACTTGAAAACGGAGGCTCCACTGATACCGGTCCGGAAGCTTAATAAGAATTTCAGCCCGGTCTCTCTATCCCGGTCTATTCATAAACTTGGCTGACATTTGCCAGACCCCAGAAAATGAATTAGGCCAACGTCCATACAAAAATGGTGAGCCGTGAAGGAATCGAACCTTCAACCTACTGATTAAGAGTCAGTTGCTC
>JBHHXV010000070.1:0-9691 GCA_046757225.1 bacterium | reverse complement strand
CATGGCTTTTATACCAAATCTGGTCGCCAGTACCCGGTCGTGGGCCGTGGGAGACCCTCCCCGCTGAATATGCCCCAGAATGGTCACTCTTGTTTCCATACCGGTACGGTTTTCGATTTCGTTGGCTAAAATTTCCCCGATTCCCCCCAGCCGGACATGGCCGAATTCATCCAGTTTCTTATCCAAAGTAACCAGATTTTCTGATTTCTCAGGCTGGGCTCCTTCGGAAACCACTATTATGGAAAAACATTTTCCGCTGTTTTTGCGGCAGCCCACGATATTACAGACCCGGTCAATGTTAAAGGGTTTTTCCGGTATCAATATACAGTCCGCTCCCCCGGCCAGGCCGGCGTAAGTGGCTATCCAGCCGGCGTGTCTCCCCATTACCTCGCAGACAATTACCCGGTGATGAGATTCGGCTGTCGTGTGCAGACGGTCAATCGCCTCGGTGGCAATCGATACGGCGGTATCGAAACCAAAGGTATAATCTGTTCCGGAAAGGTCGTTGTCAATGGTTTTTGGAACTCCTACCGCTTTTACGCCGTCATCGTATAATCTGCTGGCTACTCCCAGGGTATCCTCCCCGCCGATGGCGATAACCGCGTCGATTCCGAAACGCTTCACATTTTCCCGCAGCTTCTGCACATCTTCCGGTTTTTTGTAGGGGTTGGTTCGGGAAGTTCCTAAAATGGTTCCCCCCCGGGGCAGAATCCCGGATACCGAATATTCGGTAAGTGGTTCCATATCCCCATTGATAAAGCCGGCCCAACCGTTCTTAATGCCCAGCACCTGATAACCGCCCAGTTTAGCCGCTTTTTTTACCACCGCCCTTATCACAGCATTCAAACCGGGGCAGTCACCGCCGCCGGTCAAGATTCCTATGGTTTTCACTGCTTCTCCTTCTTGCCTAATAATCTATGATACTGCCTATTAATTCATTAATAGCATAAATTCCGTTTTCCCGCAAATAATTATCGATTCCCTCGACAATATCGACCCCGGCCCGGGGATTTACGAAATTGGCGGTTCCTACTGCCACCGCCGTAGCTCCGGCGATTAAAAACTCGATAGCGTCCCTGGTTTCCAGGATACCACCCATCCCGATAATTGGCAATCGCACTGCCCGGGCGACCTGCCAGACCATCCTGACTGCCACCGGCCGGATGGCGGGGCCGGACAATCCCCCGGTTATATTAGCCAGCACAGGTTTACGGGATTTAATGTCAAGAGCCATTCCCCGCAGGGTGTTGATTAAGGAAAGGGCGTCCGCCCCGGCGTTTTCCGCGGCCTTGGCTATTTCCACGATATCGGTAACATTCGGCGAAAGTTTGACCAGCAAGGGCAGACTGCACCGTTTTCTCACCTCGCTCACCAGTTGCTCCGTTACGAGCGCGTCGGTTCCGAAAGCGATTCCCCCCAGAGAAACATTGGGACAGGAAATGTTTAACTCAAGGGCGTCCACCCCCGGCACCCCATCCAGTTGAGCCGCTATGGCAACATAATCTTCAATTTCCTTTCCATAGATATTTACCATTACTTTTGTGTCGAATTTCCGTAAATAGGGCAGCTTTTTATCGACAAAAGCCTTGACCCCTATATTCTCCAGGCCGATGGCATTCAACATGCCGGCCGGGGTTTCCACGGTTCTGGGTGGGGGATTGCCGGGCGACGGCTCCAGGGACAGCCCCTTAACGGTAATCCCTCCCAGCCGGGAGATATCATAAATTCCGGCAAACTCGTCTCCGTAACCGAAGGTGCCCGAAGCGGCAACCACCGGGTTCTTCAGTGCAAGACCGCCCACGTTTACCGACAAATCAGGCTTCATGACAGCTCATCCACATTGAACACCGGCCCGTCATGGCAGACGGTCATATAACCGGTGTCTGTTTTTCCCGGAATCACGCATCCCCGGCAGACCCCCAGACCGCAGGCCATCACCTGCTCCAGAGAAACCTGACAAGCGGTCTTGTACTTTCTGCTCATGACGGTTACCGCTTCAATCATCGCCTGGGGGCCGCACGCGTAAACCGAGGTTCCCGGACTTGCGCCGGACAGATAATCCGCCAGCGCCTCTGTTACCAATCCCCGGCAGCCGACCGACCCGTCTTCAGTAGCAGTAATTATTTCCATCCCCCTATCGGAAAACTCCCCGGTAAGCGCCGCATCCCCCCGGTCCCGGCCGCCAAAGAACAGTACCGTGGGAATATCGAGCGATTTAAGCTGTCTGGCGAAAGCCTTGAAAGGGGCGATCCCTATTCCCCCGGCCACCAGCACGGCAAAGTGTGTGTTTTCCGACACTTTAAAACCGTTTCCCAGGGGGCCGACAATATCCAGCTCGTCACCGCCGGACAGGCGAGACAGAATCCCGGTTCCCCGGCCTACCACCCTGTAAAGAAAAGCCAGTTTAAGGCCTTTGTCCTCCCAGAAATCGTGCACGCTGAGAGGGCGCCGGAGCAGAGGATCGCTTCCCTGACCGGCTTTCACCATGAAGAACCGCCCCGGATTTATTTCTTTCAACCGGTCAGGTAAAAGCATAACCATCTTAAAATAGTTTTTTCCCAAAGCCTTATTGGATACGATTGTAACAATCATTAATTCAAAAAACTTCTTGCAAATCATAAAGGGAAAAATTCTGGACCCGGTCGTAGAGAATGGTATTGTTTATCATATTTTTTCTGGGGTTGGGCATTTTCAGAAACAGGTACGGGTGTTTCCAGGTTTTCAAAGGGGTCTTGGTTTTCAAGACCGAATCACGATACCCAACCGTTGAGCAATAATTCATACCGGAACTCAAGAGGTACCTGACTTCCCCTTTCAGATACATTTTTTTCAATTGATTCCAGTCAATGATGAAATAAATCCGGCTTCTATCCTCATAATAAAATAATTTGCCGGGCAGGCTCCGTTTGCCAGCGGTTCTTCCTTCCATGTTGAGATTAAGCCTGGTAGCCAGCTCTTTCTCTTTTATTCCCTTTTCTTTAAGCCATTCCTTAATAGAATATATATTAAAGGTCTTGTTTACAATTGTTAAACAGTTTTGTAAAGAAATAATCAGGAAAACGATCAGAAAAACGTTGACCGCGGCAGAGGGCAGATTGAATTTATCCAGACAGTAAGCCGCAACAAGAACCATAAACGGGATTAGATGAATATATTTGCGAAGGGAAATGGAATGCTTTCCCAGAAAGGCCATTACCGTAAAAAGCAGAAAGCCGATGCCCGCCGTTCCTGCAAGCAGAATCAAAGAGGAGTTCTTTTCCCGGAAACAACTGATCATTCCCCAGGCGTATCCCCCCATCAACAGAACCAATTGCCAGGTTCCGCCCAGGAAGGATATCCCCCGGAAAAAGGTTAAAAACTCCGATGTCTGATGAGGAGAAAACTTTGTGGTGTCTTTATAATACAGATATAAATAAAAAATATATGAACCGGTTTTAAGCCGGCAGATTATTTCAAAAGCAACCAGGGGAAGTAACATGCCGATAGAGAGAACCGCCAAAGCTCCCGCAGTTTTCTTCAAGGGAACACCTTGCCTGTTCAGGCTTACGGGAAACAAAATCATGACTGCGGCAATTATTGGGTAAACGGGAACATAGATCAAAAAAGCCAGTCCCAGAAACAGCCCGGCCAGAAACGGGTACAGCGGGCCGGACTTCTTTTCCAGAAATAATCCCAGAAAAAGAAAGGCGGTCAGGGTCATGAAGGTTTCCGCTATGACCGGCTGGCCGGTGCGGGAAAACCATACATGTATCCCGAGCGGGGAAAGCAAAACCGCCGAGTAAATTCCGGTTCTCAGGTTAAAGAAACTTTTTCCTATGAGATAAACCATTACCAGGTTGAGCATTCCGAGGAGGGCGGTAAAACGAATCGCCACCACCTCTTTATAGCCCCAGATATGAAGCGGTATCCAGTATATGGCGTACAGTAGCGGGCTGTTGAATTTACTGGACCCCGCGCTGAAGGTGCGGAATTCATCACCGAAAAGAAACCTGGCTCCCGACAGATTGGCCGTTCTCGCCCAGGCTCCCAGAATCAAGGCGGCCACAAGGATAATCAATTCCCCTTTGTTTTTTAATAATACTGCTTTCACTGAACCGGTATCTTTTGACTCAAGAGTTTCCGGATGGCGGCCAGAACCTCATCAACGGAAATCAGTTCCATACAGCGCATATGCTCGCAACTGGAGCGCTCGCATCCGGCGCAGGAGACCTCCTTTTCCTTACTGATGACAGTAACCCTTTTCCCGTAAGGAGCCCACCGCCTGCTGGAATTGGCTGAGCTGAAAAGAACGATAACCTGCGTATGCACCGCTGCCGCCAGGTGGGCCGGAGCCGAGTCATTGCCCACAAAGAGCCGGCAGCGTTCCAGCAGGGCCGCCGTCTGGCGGATACCGCTCTGGCCGACCGCGGAAAGCACCCCCTCGGGCAGGTTTTTTTGCATAGCTTGTTCCTCCCCTTTTCCCCCTACCAGCAGCACCCTTACCCCGGTTTCCCGGATCAGGCGCCCGATCAGCCGGGCATACCGGTCGGTTCCCCACCGCTTTGACGGGTAACCCGCTCCCGTATGGATAGCGATCAAAGGTTTGCCGGTTTCTTTCTGCTCCAGCCATTGCCTGGCCCACCGGCGCTCTGCCGGCCGCAAAAAAAGATCCGGGGTGAAATCCGGGGTAAAAGGGGGAGGAAAAAACCGGGTGACCGGGCTCAGCATTATTTCCGTCTGATGTTTCTCCCGCTCCAGAGGAGCCTCATGGGTAAGCAGCCATCCTCCCCCGGCCACCCCGAACCCTATCCGGCAGGGAATCTTTCCGGCAAAACCAAGCGCGATCAAGATGAAATCCCCCCGCAATTCAAAAAACAGGTCATAGCGCTCTTTTCTCAAAAAACGGATCAATTTCCAGGTCCGGGGCCCGTTTATTTTTTTATCTCCATCCTGCTTCAGCCAATCCGGGAGATAAACTATCAGATGATCGATATAAGGGCAGCCATCCATCAGCTCTTTTCCCCAGGGGCCGACCACCAGGGTAATCCGGGCGTTGACGAACAGTTTTCGCAGCAGCCTGAGGCTGGGGGTGCTCAGCAGCAGGTCCCCCGCATGATCCAGTTTCATGACCAGGATCTTTTTTACCGCTTCCGGCTGAGGAAGGCTGCCCGGCTGGTGAAGCAGAGGTCGGATCAGGGTTTCCCCCAGAGCGTCCATGACCTTTACCAGGCGGAGCCATTTCCGCTTTTTGTAGATGTATTCCCGCATCCTTATGCTGCCAGCAGTTCACTGAACATGTCGGTGAGTTTTCGGGCGACCGCCTTCCAGGTAAACTGTTCCAGCGCCCTCTTTTTTCCCTTTTCTCCCAATTGGCGGCACAAGTCACGGTCAAGTATGAGCCGCTCCAGCAGATCCGCCAGCGATTTCGAGTCTCCTTCGGGAAAGATCAAACCGGCGTCCCCGATTACCTGGGGGATTTCACCGGAGGAAGAGCCGATCACCGGGGTCTCGCAGGCCATCGCCTCCACGATTACCCGCCCGAACTGCTCTTTCCAGAAAGCGGTCGTTTCCGAAGGAAGAACCAAGGCGTTTATGTGGCTGTAAAAAGCCGGCAGTTCCCGCGGGTTTACGGCATCCAGGAAACAAACAGTCACTCCTTTTTCTTCCGCCTTTTTCAGTAAACCGCTTTTATAATCGCCGTTACCGATCAGAGAAAGGACACAGCTCCTTTTTCTCTTTTTTAATATTTCCAGGGCGCACAGGAGGGTTTCCAACCCCTTTTCCCTTACGATTCTGCCCACATAGCCGATCTTAAACCGGTCGCCTGCCGCCGCTCCGATCATGCTCTCCGGAACGTTCCCGCCCCGGTGGAAGATTTCGTCATCGACCCCTATCGGCAGATGATATATCTTTCCCTTGAATCCCCTCTTTCTCCACAGCCCAACCCCTTCTCCGGGAACCGATACCAGAGCGTCCGCCTGGTTCAGATTAAATTCCTGAAATTTCGAGTAGGGAAACCTCTGGGGGATATCGATGTTCTCAAAAGAAAACAGGATGACCTTAGCCTGGGACCCGACCAGCCTTTTGAGCCGGATAAACTGGTACGCGGCCAGGCTGAACGGCTCCTCCATGATATAGATTATTTCCGCCTTTCGCAGCTCACCGGCGATTTTAACCACATTAGGGTAAAAGAACGCTCTTACATGGTTCTTAAAAACGGTTTTCAGAGCAATCGTTTTATAATTATCAGAGAGACCGGGAAGATAAGCCTGGTTCCTTCCCCCCTCTCTCCATTGCTCCGGGGTTATCAGGCTGACATCGACACCGAGAGCCGCCATCTCCGAAAACAGCTTTCGATAGGCGGGCTCGACCGCCGCGTGCCAGCATATAATTGTCTTTATACTCAAAAAAAACCTTTCTCTTTTGAGCTTACGCTCTTTTTTTCACCACAATAAAGAGACCGGCGCTCCAGTATTTAAAAAGGGCGATCCTGGCAAATTGTTTCTTTAAAAACAGTTTTATCCCGCCTTTATCAGAAGTGCCGGCCCTGGCTGAGTCTTCAAAATTCCTCAAATATAATATATCGCACCCCCTGGAAGCAAAATAGTTCCTTATATCTCCCACCCTCACATGGTAAACGACATCATTATCCGTTCTATAACCTTTTCTGAACACTTCCGGGTCTTTAATGATTTCAAAGAACGTTTTTTCTTTATTCAACTCAAGGGCCAGACCTTTGTATAGTTGAGAAAAAAAAGATTTTAGCCTGAAGACCGCTTTCCCTCTCAGGTAATCCAGTGAAGGGGGAACAGATAAAGGATTATCCCAGGCCGGTGATAGCAGCATAATCTTTCCCCCTGCTTTACAGGTTCTCAGCATTTCATCCAGAACCATCCGAGGATCGGTGAAATGCTCAAGCGCGTAGGTGGATAAAACCACGTCGAACACCGCATCCTTCAAGGGGATTATTTCAGCGTCCGCCTTTATAAACGTTTGTTCTCCCGGGTCTTTTCCGGAAAGATCCCTGGAAGTTACATGCAAAGCCGCATCGGAAATTTCCACCCCGTAATAACGAGACCTATTGATCCTCCGGGAAATAAACGCCCCGTTATCCCCTGTTCCGCAGGCTACATCCAGAACCTTTGCCCCTTCCGGAATAAAAGACAACATCAAGATCCTTTCATCGCTTATCGCTTCATTAGAGCTGTGGGCCAGGGCGAAATATTCATCGGAGCTGTTCCAGAAATCGACCAGTTCTTTCTTTAAATTACAATTTTGCGCCACGAACCCAGTCTATCCATAAGGGTATCTTGATAAATGAGAATTTTCGTTCAAGATCAGGGCTTGCGAAAATTTTAACCGCAGGCATATACTTAATATTCTTAGGAGTTACGGACTGATTCATGCTATAAAAAGAATCAACTTACAACTCCTTCCCAGGCTCTGCCTGGGAAGGCATATGTTCGAGGCTCCGCCTCGTATTACTGGAGGCAGAGCCTCCAAAGTATAGGTTCCCAGGCAGAGCCTGGGAACCAGTGCGGACAGCAGGTTACAGTTCAACTGCGTAACTCCTAATTCTGAGGATTAAATTTTGAGCATACCGCAGAGCTTGGGCAAAAAGGCCATTTTTCAAGGCATCCATAAATCATGATCGCGGTATTTGTCAGTATTTTTTGTACGAGTGATCCTTCTTCTTTCCCAGGAAAAAAATATCCAACACCCTGACCATATATTTCATTATCTTCTTTCTTTTAGACAGGAGGTACCATCCGAGAAAACGGGCCAGCGTTAAAACTCCCTGATCTCTTTTGCTGCTTAAGACTATCAGGAAGGACCACCACTGCAATTTCTCCGCGCTCTGTTCAACCGTATAAAAGGGAGGAGGGTTTTCCGCCAGCCAGTAATCATCAGTGATAAAGCGTTTGCTTTTCGCCATCTCATATAACCTGCTTCCCGGGTATATCTCCGCCACAGCCACCGAATCCACTTCCAGTCTTAATCTTTTCACCAACCGGATTGTTTCCCTGACCGTGCTTCTGTTTTCGCCGGGGTTTCCCACCATCAGGAAAACTCCTCTTGAAAGACCGTATTCCCGGAGTAATTCAAACCCTTTTATTATCTGTTCGACCGTAATCTTTTTGCCGGTTGATTCAAGAATCTTCGGCGAACCGGATTCCACCCCCAGAGCGACATGTTTACATCCCGAACTCTTCATCCAGTCCAGCAGTTCCCTGTCAACCGAGCTTACCCTGGTGCTGCATATCCAATCTATTTTCAAGCTTCTTTTGATAATCTCCCGGGATATCCCGATCGCTCTTATCCGGTTTAAGGTAAACTCGTCATCCATGAAATTTATATGTTCAACGCTATAATTTTTGACCAGCATTTCTATTTCGTCAACCACATTCTTGACGCTTCTTTCCCGCCACTTTCTTCCCCAGAACTCGGTGGTCGAACAGAACTGGCAGCCGAACGGGCACCCCCGGCTGCTGATAATATTGCCCTGTTTGTTTTTCTTTATATAGTCGCTGTATACATCATGGGCGGGAAAGGGAATCGTATCGAGTTCCTTAATGAAACTCCTTTTCCCTGTTTGGACGATCACTCCATCCTTTTTATAGGCGATCCCTCTGACCCCGGCAACCGAAACTTTGGCCTTGTATGCCTGCAACAACTCGACGACTGTCTGTTCCCCTTCACCGATACAGACCGCGTCCACCGGATAATGAGTTAAGATTTGCCGATACATGAAGGAAGGGTGAAAACCGCCCATGACAACTTTAACCGAAGGATTGTATTCCTTAACCAGCCCGGCCGTCTTACATCCGGCAATCCGGTTTATCGTAAAACAACTGATTAACACCACCTCCGGCTGAAAACTCTCAAGCATAGCGACCGTCGATTTCTCCGTTTCCCGCCAGGGCCGGTTAAAATAATCCAGCACCTGGATATCATAAGGACCATCGGCTCTTATGGCGGAAACAAGGTAAGGAATGCCCAGGGTATACTCCCTGGGGGTTTCAGGGTCCGGCGAAGAAGCATTTATCATCAAGACTTTCATAGTACTTCTTTAAAGATTTCCATTGTCTTACCGGCTGTCACCTCCCAGGAATAACGCTCGGCCTTTTTTCTGGCTCTGGCCCCCATATCTCTTCTCAAATCGATGTTTTCCAACAGCTTGATTTTATCGGCTATGGCCTGGGAATCCCGGTAACATTCCAGTAAGATTCCGTCTTGGCCGTCCTCTATCAACTCGGACGCACCGGCCGCTTTGCTTACGATAACCGGAAGACCGGTGGCCATAGCCTCCAGAACCACCATGCCGAAGGCGTCGAAGGTGCTGGGAAACACGAAGATATCCGAGGCCGCATAATATTTTGAAATAGAATCCGAATGACCGGCAAAAATTATATTATTATCTATTCCCATATTCTCGGCAATCTTTTTAAAAGCGGCTGTCTCACCCTGGCCGACAATCAACAGCTTGACCCGGTCGTTATCAAGAATTTTCAACGCTTCAAAAACATATTGCAGCCCCTTTCTCCTAAACTCTTTTCCGGCAAAAAGCAAAAGCGTGTCCTGATCCGCTATCTTCAAATTTTTCCTGATATCTTTTCTGAGTTTCTTTGAAGGGTGGAATTCTTCCAGGTTCACCCCATGATAAATGACCGCAATATCTTCTTCCGGTATCTTGTAGTCTCTGACAAGGCAG
>JBHHXV010000069.1:0-9731 GCA_046757225.1 bacterium | reverse complement strand
ATTCATTTTCTGGGGTCTGGCAAATGTCAGCCAAGTTTATGAATAGACCGGGATAAAGGGTTTAAAATCCTTTCTGCCGCTTCGATTATTTCGCCGGGAGCGATCAGCTCCATACATTTCCGGCTGGGACAGCTTTTTCTTTCCACATAACAGGGGGCGCAGTCAACCTCCCTGTAGAAATTTATGTTTTCCCGGTATCCGGTAACGGTTGGCAACAGGTACCCCCCGAAAATTATCACGCTCCGGGTGCCGACGCTGTTGGCCAGGTGCATGAGGCCCCCCTCCTGGCCGATAAACAGGAGGGCTTGCTCCAGAACCGCGGCGGTCTCCCGCAGCGGTTTTCCCCGAAAATCAACCGCCCCCGCTAGCAATTGATCGTCAAGGCCGCCCAACTGAATCACCTGAAAATCCTTTCTGAAGAAATCGGTCACCTGCTGAAACTTGCTCGCTCCCCATTCCCGGTTGGAACTGAAACTGCCCTTTCCGGATGACATGATACAGATGGCGGGCTTACTCCCCAAGATGGTTCGGGCCGCCTCTTTTTCCGCTTCATCCAGGTATAATTCAACCTTTAACTCCACCTGCGGAAATTGATAGGGCAACCCTTCCAGCAGATCGTAAATAACATGCTTCCGCTGATCTTTCCGGATGTTGTACCAGGTTCTGACATTGTTCCGGTTGGAGTAAAGATGCCAGGGCCGGTTTTCATCGATATGGGGATTATGATAAAACAGTTCCGGCAGACGGGTTTCGGTTATAAGGTAAATATCCGGATCGAGCCGTTTTATCTCCCGGGCCATCGCCGAAAGCAGCAGGGTATCACCTACGGCCCGCTCCTTTTTCTTTAATACGATCCGTCTTTTAAAGATATTTTTATATAATTTAGGGTGGAAAAAGGATGTATATTCTACAAAAAACATAAGTTTAATTTCAGATACGGGTGAGCAAGCATTATTCTTGATTGTTGATTGTTTGTGTAGTATATTTAAACATTATACCAAGTTGATCCCGTTCAAGGAGGGAAAATAATCATTAATCTGCATAAATATCTGATCTTGCCGGTGGTGGCGGTTTTGATGCTGTCATCTTCCGTTTTTGCCGCCGGACGATTTGTCATAAAGAACAAAGAAACGGTTACAGACACAAAGACCGGTCTGATGTGGGAACAAAGGCCCCATGAAGTGGGTCAGGGAACCATCACCTGGAACCAGGCGGTCAAATACTGCAAGGAGCTTGCCTTGGGCGGGCATGACGACTGGAGGCTCCCCTCTTTAAAGGAACTGGAAAGCCTCTATGATAAAAGCCTTAATCCCCCCCGGTTGAATGAAGATGAAGCGCCGTTCGATGACATCGAAACCTTCTGGTTCTGGTCGTCCACCATTTACGCGAAAAACAATACCGATAACTATCCCTGGGTGGTTTATCCAACCATCGGGTTCAAATTGTGCAATTATGATAAAACCTTTGCCGGGAATGTGCTGGCTGTAAGAGACGCCAGATAAGTCAGCCTTCCCAGTGGAGCCTCTTTCCTTTTCCCTCCAATTGACAGAATCCAAAACAGGGCCTGAATATGTATCATCCAATCTACCGCCCCCGGAGAATCAGGGGAAAAGAGAATTTCCGGCGGATGGTCGCCGAAACCGTGTTGACGGTTGACAACCTGGTCTATCCCCTGTTTGTGGTACCCGGTAACAATGTCAGGCAGGAGATCTCTTCCCTGCCCGGCAATTATCATCTTTCCGTGGATAAGCTGGTAGAGGAAGCGAAAGAGGCGGCCGACCTGGGCATCCCAGCGGTACTGCTGTTCGGCGTTCCCGAACCGGCCGACAAGAATGAGTCCGGCTCGTCCGCTTACGCGTCCGGCGGTTTGGTCCAGCAGGCTTGCCGGGCCTTGAAAAAAGCCCGGGTCAATGTTGAGGTGATTACCGATGTCTGCTTATGCGAATACACTGACCACGGGCATTGCGGCATTATCAAAGAACAGGAGATCGATAATGATTCCACCCTGGAGCTGCTGGCCCGGCAGGCTTTAAGCCATGCCCAGGCCGGAGCGGACATGGTGGCTCCATCGGACATGATGGACGGCCGGGTGGAAGCGATTCGTACGGTTTTGGATGAAAAGGGGTTTTCCCGGATCCCTATTATGTCGTACGCAGTCAAATACGCCTCCGCTTTTTACGGCCCCTTCAGGGAGGCGGCCCAGTCCGCCCCCAGTTTCGGTGACCGCCGCTCCCACCAGATGGACCCGGCCGGAATCAGGGAATCACTGGTGGAAGCCAACCTGGACGTGGAGGAAGGGGCGGATATCATTATGGTGAAGCCGGCTCTTTCCTATCTGGATATTATCTGCCGGATCAAGGAAGAGATTCAGCTGCCGGTAGCCGCTTACAGTGTCAGCGGGGAATTCTCCATGGTCAAGGCGGCCGCCGCCAAAGGCTGGATTGACGAAACCAGGACAATGATGGAGATGCTGGTCAGCATCAAAAGAGCGGGAGCCGATATCATCATAACCTATTTCGCCAAAGACGCGGCCAGGAGCTTGAAAAAACGATGAATCACCCCTCCGGACATCCCGGTCACCCCGGCGGCCATGCTCACGGATCTGTGAGGCCTTTGAAAAAGGGAGAGGTCGCCCCTCCCCGGCTGATCGCCTGGGAGATGACCCGCTCCTGCAACCTGGACTGCGCCCACTGCCGGGGGTCAGCCACTCAAGAAAGGGCTCACGATGAACTCTCAACCAAAGAGGCTTTTGCGTTTATCGATTCGGTAACCGCTCATTATAAACCGGTGCTTATCCTGAGCGGGGGCGAGCCCTTTAACCGCCCCGACCTGTTCGAGATCGCCGAATATGCCGACAGCAAGGGAATGAGGGTGGTGCTGGCCACCAACGGAACCAAACTTACCCAGGAAAGCGCCCAGAGGCTTGTAAAGTGCGGTATTAAGAGGGTCAGCATCAGCCTGGACGGCGGCAATGAGCGCTCTCACGATGATTTCCGGGGTCTGGCCGGCTCTTACCGGCAATCCTTAACCGGGATCGAAATCCTCAAACAGGTGGGAATGCCTTTCCAGATCAACACCACCATCACCAAACGGAATCTTTCGGAGATTCCGGCCATTTACCGGCAGGCGATCGAACTGGGAGCGGTGGCTCTGCATATCTTCATGCTGGTTCCCACAGGCAGGGGAAAAGAGATTGAAGGGGACGAAATCCCCCCCCAGGAGTATGAAAAAACCCTGGAATGGTTTTACGAGAAATCCAAGGAAAAGAAAATCGGCTTGAAAGCTACCTGCGCCCCCCATTATTTCCGGATCATGCGGCAGAAAGCCAGAGAGGAGGGGGTTAAAATCACGGTCGAAACCCACGGCTTTGAAGCGATGACCAAAGGTTGTCTGGGGGGGATCGGGTTCTGTTTCGTCTCCTACAAAGGCGATGTCTGCCCCTGCGGTTACCTGCCGGTGGTCGCCGGAAATATCCGGGAGAAAGATTTCAAGGAGATCTGGGAAAAAGGGGAGGTGTTTGTCGATCTGAGAAACCCGGATCTGTTAACCGGGAAATGCGGGCTGTGCGAATACAAGACCGTCTGCGCCGGCTGCCGGGCCCGGGGGTTCGTGGAATCGGGAAGTTACCTGTCGGAAGAACCTTACTGCACCTATATACCCCGTGCCGTCCAGAATATATGAGGCTGAGCGCAACTTTTTGGTGTCTCTGTTTGTATCAAGCCGAAAGACCAAATAATATCTGAGTTCGGAAACCGTAACTTGGATATTTCGCAAATGAAAATCTGCCTTGTCATTAATATGCACAGGACCTTTACCGGGGTCTCCCTCCAGGCTCACCTGCTGGCCCGGGCTTTGATCGACGCCGGTCACGAAGCGCGCCTGGTCTGTTTCGACCGGATGGAAGAAGGGGAGACGGCGCCCTGCCTCGGAGAGCCCTTTTCCCTGCATAAGCGTTACCAGCTGGAATATGAAAGAATTCCTTTTACCCCGGAAGCCATCTCGGCCTTTTTCCAAAAAACCAGGGGTCAATATGAGATCGTGCATTTCTTCGGGACGTACAATATACACCCGCAGGTAGCCGCTTTACTCAAGAGCTTCCATATCCCGGTGATTTACCGGCCGGCCCGCTTGAGGCTGGACGACCCGCTGACCATCGCCGAAAGCCGGGAGGGGCGGCAACACCTGAGAAACATTCACCATTCCATAGACGCTCTGATAGGAATCTCAGAACCGATCTATCAATCTTTACTCTCTTCCCCCCTGGGTCAGGACAAATCCTTGTCAACCGTTAAGCTGGTTAACGCGGTTGATACCGATTTTTTTGCTCCGGTAAAAGATAAAGAGAAGCGGAAAAGGCTGAAAAAAAAACTGGGTTTCCCTCCTCAAACCTCGTTAGTGGTTTTTGTCGGGAGGTTCGAGCCGGAAAAAGGGGCGGACATCCTGATAAACTGCTGGCCGATGGTGCGCCGGGCCTGCCCGGAGGCGCAGCTGGCGATAATCGGCTCGGTCTGTACGCTCTGCCGGAAGGTCAGCGCCTGCGACGACTTCAAAGAAACCTCGGAAGCCAACCGCCTGCTTACCCATAAATTCTCTCCCTTGTTGGAAATGCAGGCGGGCATAAAATTTATGGAGAACCGGGGTAATGTGGAACAATATCTCCAGGTCGCGGACCTGTTCCTTTTTCCTTCCCGTCAGGAAGGGATGCCTAACGCCCTGCTGGAAGCGATGGCCTGCGCTCTGGCCTGCGTAACCTCCGGAATAAAAGAGATAACGGATGACATCATTACCAGCGCTCAGACAGGCCGGGCAATAGAGAGCGAAGACCCTCATGAATATGCCCGGGCCATTATCCAGCTGCTCAACAATCCTGAAGAGCGCAGAGAGATGGGTAAAAAAGCCCGCCAACGGATGGTGGAACATTTTTCCCTCAGTAAAAACCTGGAACGTCACCTGGATTTATACGAAAAACTGCTTAAATAAAAAACTCCGGCATAAATTGAAGATCTGTATCGTTTTTTACGGCCACAAAAAGTTTTCCGGGGCCGCTTTTCAGGCTCAGTTACTGGCCCGGTCCTTGATCAGCGATGGTCAGGAGGTGCTCTTCGTATGTGTAGACAGACCGGACTCTCCTTCCGTTCTTTGCCGTTACCGGTTGGCCTATGAAACTCTTTCCCCTGACCCGGAGGAGATGGCAGCCTTTTTCACCGGGAATAAAGGCCGGTATGAGCTGGTACATTTTTTCGGGATGATGATTCCTCCCCGGGTGATAAGCCTGCTCAAACGGTTCGGAATACCGGTGATCCTCCGGCCGGCCGGCCTGGGGCTGGATGATCCGCTTACCCTTGCCGGTACGGAAAAGGGGCGGAACTATCTGGAAAAGATTTCTATGGCGGACACCTTCATCGGGATTTCCCAGGCAATGTATCGCAGTCTGCTGGCTTCGCCGGTCAGGCCGGTTAAGGTGGTTAATGCGGTGGACACTGACCTCTTTTCCCCGGTAAACGATCTTCAGACCAAGAGAGACCTTAAAGAAAAACTGGGGTTTCCTTCCCAGAGCCAGCTGGTGGTTTTTGTAGGAAGATTTCAGCAGGCGAAGGGATCGGACATAATAATGGAAAGCTGGCCGTTAATCCGCCGGGCCTGTCCTGGGGCGGTGCTGGCGGTCATCGGCTCTCTTTATACCCCCTGCGACTATGAGGGTAATTGCCGGCCAGCGGGAGATTTATCGAAAGCCCGGCGGGATTTCGATAAATTCTCATCCCTGTTCGAAGCTCAGGCGGGGGTGAAGTTCCTGGAAATTCCGGACAAGGTGGAACAATATCTCCAGGCTGCGGATCTGTTCTTTTTCCCTTCCCGCCGGGAAGGAATGCCCAACGCCCTGCTGGAAGCGATGGCCTGCGGACTGGCCTGCGTGACCTCCGGTATAAAAGAGATAACCGAGGATATAATTACCAGCTCTCAGGCAGGCCGGGCGATAGAGAGCGAAGACCCTCGTGAATACGCTCAGGCCATTATCCGATTGCTCGGCAACCCTGAAGAGCGCCGCAGGATGGGTAAAAAAGCCCGCCAACGGATGATGGAACATTTTTCTACCGGTAAAAACCTTGAATGCCACCTGAATTTATACCGGGAGTTGATTGATTCTCATGAGTGACAACCTGAAAAAATACCGGTTGGTTTTCTGTCTGCTGGTTCTGTTCTCCCAACCCGCGCAGGCAGCCAAAGCCACCCCCCAGTTCAAGTCATATAAAAAATGCGATATCCAGGTTACTGATTTCCAGGCGGATTATTCCTTACAGATTCCTGACTGGGCATTACGCCAGTTAGCCGACAGCCTGGCCTCTTTCCTGGATGTCTACTTTCCCCAGCGTTTCATCTCTGTTTATCGGACCGGTTATTTCGACTCCCAGAAGACACACTTGAAGTTAAAGGGGATAATTACCGGTTATTATGGCCCGAAATTAGGCCGGACATATCCGATAGAAGCGCCGGTCTCAATTACCGACAATATCTGGATGTCAGTGTCGGTTAAGGTGATTCTGGGCGGCGAGAGCAGACAGTTCCGCAGTATAAAAGCCGAGTATATGATAAGGAAGGACGAAGACTGGGAGATCGGCCCTTTGGAGGATTTGATCAATCACATTGCCAGGCAGGTTGCAGTTGAAATCGGAAGAGAAAAATACAGGCAATAAGGAATTGCGGGCGGTAGTGACGGGAATACTGCTCCTCCTGTCAGCCTGCTCCGGTACTGTAAGCGGTTTTCATTATTCGGTGCCATCCCGTCCGGATTACCATCATGGTGAGGGAAAGCCCTGGACGATTGGGGAAATCAGGGTAGTCGACAAACGTCCTAATGACTGGATAGGGTATACCCGTAATGCCAGGGGAGAGATAATCCCTCTTTTCATTAAACAGAATCTCGCCGATAAAGTCCGGAAAGCCCTGGAAGAGGATTTGACAGAGAATCATTATATTATCTCTTATCAGGAAAGCGACCCCCTCATAGAAGTGGAGATACTGCAACTGGATACACAGCCGATAAGCGGGGACTACGGTCTCAGCCTGGGCCGGGCCAGCCTGTTGCTGAAACGTTTCATAAAGGGCCGTCCGTCACCACTTCATGATGAAAAAAGCCGGTTATCCCCCAAGATGGGGGAGACTCCACTCCGATATTCTCACGGTAAAAACCAAAGGGTAACTTTGGAGGTAAAAAGAGAATTCTCCGCCAGCGCAACCGAGGAGATTGCCGTAAAATTCAATGCTGCTCAAGCGGTAAGCACCTTACACTCAGCCCTTCAAAAAGCGATCGGTAAAATACTGCAATCCCATATCCTTCACAGCCATCTACAGTTCGACACCATTCCCACCAGAACCCCGATCAAACGTTTCAGACTTAAACGCCATTATTAATGTCTCTTCCCGCCGGGTCTATCGGATTATCACAAACCAGCCTGAAACCGATATCCGCCTGTCTGGTTTCCGGGGGGAAGAATCCACGTTTAGTGATTCGCACGTCATTACCATTGGAATTCCAGCTTCCCCCTCTCGCGCATTTTTCCGCTCCCTTTTGAGGCCCTCGGGGATTGGATCTGGGCGCATTCCTATAATAATTGTACGAATACCAGTCCTGGCACCACTCCCAGACATTGCCGGCCATATTATACAGGCAGTATGGAGATAATCCGTAGGGAAAACGGTCGACTTCGGCCGTGTAATTCATACCCAACACCTTGCTCTGGCAGCGGTCATGCTCCCAGCAGTTTCCCCAGGGATACTTTCTTCCATGAGGCCCACCAGCCGCTTTTTCCCACTCCGCTTCATAAGGAAGCCGGAAATTAAGACCGGTTTTTTCCTTCAGCCACTCACAATAAGCGGCGGCTTCATAAAAAGAAATCCCTACCACCGGCTGATTATCGCTGTTAAAACGAGTGTCCGGGCTAAAGAACGAGGGATCTGTACCGGTTTCTTTAACATATTGGCGATATTCTTTATTGGTAACCGTGTACTTGCATATCCAGAACGTATTAATAAAAATCTCCCGCCGGGGTTCCTCCTCTTCATATTTATTGCTTCCCATGGTAAAGTCGTCAGCGTAGATATAAACCATGTCCATCTTCGTCAACCGCTCTACAGACTTTATGTAGGCAGGACCCAGGGTCGACCAATAGGTATTGGTGCGTAATTGGATTTTCTTTAACGACTTCTGATGAGAAGAAAAAATTTTCAAGAGAAAACCGCATTCAGGACACATGAGCCAATCTTTGTGAACCCTGTATTCACAATTGGGACAGGGAAAGCTGACCGTTTCTTTATTAACGGTGTAACCACAGTAGGGACATACCTTCCAGATACTTAGCACATCGTGGGAGCAATTGGGACAATTCATATTTTTGGGCTTTTTATAAAAAAATATATTAGAATAGCTTAACCCGAATAATTCGGGAATCATAACCAAGCAATCGTTATCTTGTTGAAATCAGAAATGGTTTATCAGTTTCCATTAAAACTTTTTCCGGTAAACAAACTCTTTTCGGACGTTGGTTTTCTCCCTTTATCGATAAGGGGTCTGGCTCATGACACTTAAATTTATGAATAGACCGGGATAAAAGGATAACAAATGTCCGATACCTTTGGGAAGATAAAAATTGTTCAGATCGACATCACCACTCTTGAAGTGGACGCTATCGTTAATGCCGCCAATAATTCTTTATTAGGCGGAGGAGGCGTAGACGGAGCGATCCATCGGGCCGCCGGGCCAGAGTTATTGTCTGAATGCCGGACCTTGAACGGCTGCGCCACCGGAGACGCCAAAATCACCAAAGGGTATAATCTGCCGGCCGGATATGTAATCCACACGGTCGGGCCGGTCTGGCATGGAGGCAACAACCAGGAACCTCAAAATTTGAAAAGCTGCTATCAACGATGTTTCGAAGTAGCCCATCAAAACCGCTCAGCCTCAATCGCTTTCCCCTCAATCAGCACCGGAATATACGGCTACCCTATCGAAAAGGCTTCCCGCATAGCCATCGAAACCACCAAAAGCTGTCTGGCGAAATACCCCGATATAAGGGAAGTGTATTTTGTCCTGTTCAGCTCCCATGATTACCATGTTTATCAAAGAACTCTTATTAATAAAAAAAGGCCGGCATAACGTTTCCTTCGTTATGCCGGCCTAACCACAGCTCAAGGTTTATTTTCTCGATCTAGCCTTCATCGCCATGATGGTCGTTATCCTGAAGATCGCCAAGATTCGCTATGGCAGCCTGTAAACTATTGATAACAGTATTAATGTTATCATAAACACCTACCTGTGCGCTGCAATCAACCAGGAGATCATCCTTATCCGCTTCATTATCGTTGGTGCATCCATCGATATACTTGAGAACATCATCCTGAAGTTTTTCTAGCGCCTTCTCTAATTCTTTCTTAACCTTTTTATCCTTCTTATCCTCATCATCGATCTTATCCAGTTTCTTGGCGATCTTCTTGATTTTATCCTCTAATTTTTCACGATATTTGCATTCTTCTTTCTTGAATTTATTACAGTCAAATCCCGCTACGGTATTGGCGATATTCCTTAATTCATCCGCCAGATTGTCATAAGATCCTGACCCACAGTTATTATCAACCACTCCATCGCAGTCATCGTCTATACCATTACAAGTCTCAGTACCCGCCGTTCCGGGAGTACAGGAATCGACCACAGAACCGGCCACGCAGGAAGTCGTGCC
>JBHHXV010000068.1:0-9781 GCA_046757225.1 bacterium | reverse complement strand
GAGAACTGGGAAAAGCCCGTTCGGCCCTCAAAAGAAAACCCCACCTGGAAAGACCCGATCGTAAATTTAAAAGTGATGGCTTCTTCTGAAAGCTCACGCCAGTACAGCAAAAGAAAGGCTTTCGGGAAAGACAGCGGATTAGCCCCGGAAATCGATACCCTGACCAGACTGCCGGCTCACCCTGCCCCTGATTTCTCAGGTAAGAAACAAAACTCTTTTACCGTGGTACAGGACCAGCTGCGCAAGATCCATAACCTGATAAACACTCACGAAGAACCGGAATCCGAAATTATGTTGCCGGACGGGGAAGAAACCCTTTACTGTCCGAACGACAGCGTTTCATCAGAAGAAAAAACACCGGAAAGCGGCCGGAAATACGAGGAAAGCCTGGAAGACTCGGAACGTCTTTTATATAACCATTTCTTAAAAGATCTTTTCAGTTCCCAGGAAGAGGTTCAGATAGCGGCCGCAAAATCACTGGCCGGTTTTCCCTCAGCCCGGACAGGCCTGGCTCTTATGGAAGCCTGGCAGAAAACCGCCTCCAGCAGAACCCGCTCGGAAATCGCCAAAACCCTTTCTTCGCTGAAAGAGGAAGGGGCGGTAATCCTGTTCAGGAAATATCTCGCCCATGAGGAATTGTCTTATCAGATGTCCGCCCTGGAAGGGCTGTACCGGATGGGAACAGAGGCGGCCATGGGGGGCGTCATTACCGCTCTGCGCTCGGGCGATCACCAGCTGCGGAGACGGGCGGTCACCTATATCGGCTGGTTAAAGGTTCCGACTGCCCTGCAGGAATTGGGGCCGCTCCTGAAAGACCCGAACGAGTTCGTCAGAAAGGTAACCCTGAGCGTGGTCAGCAATCTGGAAACCCCTAATAAACTCCCCTTTCTGATTGAAACCCTGCATGATTCCAGCCTGGAGATTCGGCGGGCGGCCTTTAAATCCCTGCAAGCCATTTCCGGAAAGAAACTGGCTTTCGATCCCCGGGCCTCCGAAACAAAAAGGGTGGCCGCCATTAAAAAATTGAAAGAGAAGCTGACCTAATCTTTACCCTCCAGCTCGGCATTCAAGAAACTCAAAACTTTCCGGGCGGCTTCAGCCGAGGAATCGATCTCTGATTCGGTGCCGCTTAAAATCAAGCGTCCCGAAGCCCCGTACGGCTTGATATTGATCAGCTTCACCTCGGCCGCTTTCAAGGCTTCGTTGCAGGCTACGGACAGGTAGGCGGCCGGCGTGGTTTCCATGATCAGTACCGATTCGCCGCCGATTACCATATTACCCTTGGCCGTACCGGTAAAAGAGATGGCGTGATCCTGTTCCACTCCCCGGATAATCTTATCGGTCAGGATGTTGACCCTGGCCCGGTCAAGTTCCTTCAGGTCGGTGGCGTTCAAGACCGCCTGGCCCGCTTCCCGGACTTCCCCCTGATCCTGGTGATGGATCTGCATAAGTCCGAACTGCCGCTCGGTCACCATGGAACCCAGTTTAACGTCCGTGGATTTTAAAGCGATATCTATCATGCTGTGGATCTCCATAGCCGGGGCGATCTCCAGAAACAAAGCGGCGTCAAACTCCCGGGGATCATAAACCCGGTTGTCCTTGGCGATAAACTGGGCCAGTTGCGGCTGCAGACTGTCCAAAAAGGTGTAGGCTCTCATTTCAAATTTCATGCGGTACTCCTCTCGTAAACATTCAATAAATTCTATTGTAGCATAAACTGCTTTGGCCTGGTCGGGTAGACATTGTTTGATTCAAGGTATTTTATTATTTTATGATGCCCCAATGATTTAGCCAGGGACAGAGGGGTACGTCCATCTCTGGTTCGTATCTCTTTTTTCGCCCCTTTGAACACCAGAATTTCCACCAGCTCCAGATTTCCGCTTTCCGCGGCCCAGTGAAGCGGGGTCCAGCCGGATTTATCCCTCGCGTTTATCTCCGCCCCATGAGTAATCAAATACTTGGCCACCCGGAAATGCCCTCCCCGCACCGCCTTGTGCAAAGGGGTCTGGCCAGTATGATCCCTCAAGTTCACCTTGGCTCTTTTTTTAATCAGATAGACGGTTACTTCCAGTTTTCCCACCCTGGCGGCCAGGTGAAGCGGGGTTCTTCTTTTGTTGTCCCGCAGGTTTATATGCGCTCCCGCCCTGATCAAGTCCTTGACCACCCGGGTATTTCCCTTTCCCGCCGCTATGTGCAGGGCGGTAAGGCCGTACTTGTTTTTTTTGTCGATGTCCTCCTCCAGCATGATCAACCGCTTTCTCAAAGGAACGTATTCCCTGGTAACCTGCGGCGGAGGCGGGGGCAGAATTTTCTCCTCTTCTTTTTCTTTAACGGTTCTGGTGCAGGAGAAAAGCAAGACAGCCGTCATCGTCAAGCTTAAGAAACAAGCCCTAAAACTCATGATTGTCCAGGGCTTTTTTTATTGATTTAAGGGCAGTAACAGCTCTACAGGAAGTGGTGTCGATCCGCCAGCCCCGGGCTTTAAGATCGACCAGCAGTTGAGCTACCGGCGGCAGTTCCATTCCTGAGTCTTGAAGAAGTTTATGCTGGTTTAACAGTTGATCAACCGGGCCCTGCCAGAGAGCCCGCCCCCGGTGCAGAAAAACCGCATGTTCCGAAAGAGCCAGAATGTTTTCCACATGGTGGGATATAACGATTACCGTCAACTTCCGTTTACGGCGCAACCCCTTCAACAGATCGATCACCCGGGCGCTGTGCCCGAGATCCAGGCCGGCGGTCGGCTCATCCAGGATCAAGGCTCCGGGGTCAGTGGCCAGAACGGCGGCAATGGCGGCCAGCCGGGCCTCTCCCCCGGAAAGATCGAAAGGGGAGGTGCCGTACAGCTCCCTGCCCAGCCCTACATCAGCCAGAGCCAGTTCCACCCGGCTCATGATTTCTCCTTCACTCAGACCTTGAAGGCGCAGCGGGTCAGCGCAGTCCTCATAAAGAGTTCCTTCAAAAAACTGGTTTTCCGGAAACTGAAA
This sequence comes from bacterium, assembly GCA_046757225.1. Lineage (GTDB taxonomy): Bacteria > SZUA-182 > SZUA-182 > JBHHXV01 > JBHHXV01 > JBHHXV01. The sequence goes on along the minus strand of JBHHXV010000068.1, from coordinate 6,797 downwards.
CACCAGCCCCACTTTCCGGTGAGAGTGTCCCCGGAATATTTCACCAGAACTCGGCTGGAGAAGTCCCGCCAGCAACTGAGCGAGGGTGCTTTTACCGGCGCCGTTGCTCCCGACCACCCCCCAGCAGGAACCGGAAGTGATGGTAAGGTTTATTTCCCGCAGCAGCGGCGCTTCGGTTTCAGCCTGATAATCGAAAGATAAGTCTCTAACCTCTATCCGCATAAGGGTCAAATCATGGTTGAAACCGGCAGCTTAATCTCCGCTTTCTTCAAGAGATGTCGCAGCCGGACTATTTCGGGAATCATGATTCCCTCCAGTCCGTCCAGGTGATCCAGAATATCCGCCGGAAAACGGGGAGCGCTCAACCGGCTGTTTCTCAGAAGATAAAACCGGTCCGTCCGCAAACCCCAATACAGATAATGGGTAAACATGATAACAGTCACCTTCGATCTCCGGCGCAAATCCTCCAGGCAGGCCGCCATATCCCTTTGTTCCTTCAGATCCAGATAAGCGAACGGTTCATCAAGAATTATCAGGTCTGGACGCAGGGCGACCAGAGAGGCCAGAGCCGTCTTCTGCTGCTGTCCGGCGGAAAGGGTCTGAACCTCCCGGCGGGAAAACCGGGAAAGGTTTAACTCCTCCAGCACCTCCCGGACTCTCAAACCGATCTGCTCCGAGGGCACTCCCCGGTTCTCCAGACCGAAAGCGATATCCTCCTCCACCACCGGAGCGAAAAACTGATCCTCCGGATTAGACAGCAGTATCCCGGGCCGGAAGTCCCGGCTGCCGGGAATCTCCCCGTTAAATTTCAAACACCCGCCCGTAGGAAGCGCCAGCCCCCCAAGAATTCGGGCCAGGGTGGTCTTGCCGGAACCGTTGGCCCCTAAAATGGCGATAAACTCCCCTTTTTTTACTTCCAGTTCGATTTCTTTTAAGGTGGGGTCTGTGTCGGGGGAATAGGAAAAGGATACTTTTTCCAAAGACAGCATTTATAAAAAACAGTTGTCAATAAGTTGATGGTGACCGGGTTTAATGTTTATCCGTGAAGATTTGTTTAAAAATCTTCCGGTAAATCCGGGGAACCTCTTGAGATAAAATGGAATCATCCTGATTTTGTTCTCCGGACAAACTCAGGTCCGTTAATTCGACCGATGCAGGGTAGTGTTTGTGAGGCGACTGGCCGGATCTCTTTTTCATAATGTTTTTCAGGTTGGTCTCTACTTTAAGATAATGTTGTTGGTTGTCGCTTTTCAGATAGATCTTGTTTTCGTTGCTGCCTGCCTGGGGCTTCAACTCGGGAACGCTTCTTCCGGGAAAGAATCCCCCCCCCGTCGAGAACCGGAGTCCCTCCAGACCGGCCGGTTGCCTGCTGGAAAGACGGGGACGCTTGGTAACTGTATAAGTAAGTTTTCTCCGGCGATAAGATATCACCTTATTATATTTACTGATATGATCGCGCTGGGTTCTCAGCCGCTTGATAATCCTTTCAAAGGTTTTATCGTCGGCCAGGTTTTCTTCCATGGAGAGAGCGTTCCGAATCGCTCCGTCCTGAGGAATGGTGCCGGTGTCCTTGAAGACTTTGCCGGCGGTTTTTTCCGCAGCACCGTTTTGGTTGGAATTGGAAGAGGGCCGCTTTTGTTGTTTGGCCAGTCTCTGGTTATAAAAATCGGAAACCTTATCGATAATCCTGTCCATCCGGTTCAGCACACCGGCAATTTTATTATGGACTCTTTCTTTTACCTCCTCCCGGGGATAAGGATTCTCCCTCTGTTGCCTGTAATAATTCAGGGAATCTTTCCTCTCTGCCGATGGAGACATTGTTTCCTGAAAGCTCTCCAGGTGGTTGGCCAACCGGTCGAACTCTCCCTTGAGCCGGTTCAGGTCGGGGGTGCTCCCCAATTTCTGAAATCTGGCGGATAACCGCTCAAGCCGCTGGGCCATATTACCGGGCTGAAATTTACCGGCTGCCGGCCGGGCGTCATCAATCCGTTTATTTTCCATCGGAGACTCTTTGAGATTGCCCAGCAGATCGGCCAACTGGCTCAGCTGGTTGGACAACCCCTTTATTTTATCAGGATTTTTTTCCAATTCCATCGCTTTGGTCAACTGCTTGATCCGTTTAATGAGAGACTGCTTGTCTATCCGGGAGGAGCGGCTGGTATCGGGATTGAAACCCTTGGATTGAAAAGATGACCGGAGCGCCGGGGAAACCTCCTGGAACCGCCGCTTTAACTCAAATCGGTCAAACTTGTCAGGAACCCGGTCTCCCTTCTGTTCCAGGATCTTCCTGGTCAAATCTCCGGTATTTTGAGAGGTTGAACCCGGTATTTCCGCCCTGGATAACCGCTCAGCCGATTTTCCTTTTTTGCCTGATAACCGTTCGGCCAAAGATTTGTTTGCTTCTGGTTGATAATTCTTTATTAAATTATCGGTCAATTTATCGGCAATACTCCGGAGATTTTCAGATTTTCTTAATAACTCGGAGGCAATCTTCGACATATCTTTGGTTATCTCTTTTAGCTCGGGTGGCCGGTTGCGCCGGAAGTCCTGATTGCCGATGACCCTTTCCAAATCCGGTTTTTCCAGAGCGCCGGCGTTGGTAAGCATCTGGTTTTTGAAGTTGCTCAAATTTTTCCTGGCATTCTGCTGGCGAACATTAGTGCCCATTGATTGTATCTGTTGATTCAAAGAAGACAGTTTTTGAAAATCCTTCCCCTGGTGGCCAAACAATTCAGGAGGAATACTTTTCCCTAATTGAGAGTTCCTGAAATCACTGAACTCCTGAGCGATCTGCTGACTCAGATTCTTAATGCTGCTCAGGTTATCCGCCTGGCCAAGCTGCCTGGTCAACTGCCCGACCCGCTGCTGAAACCGGGCTAAACCGGCCGGCTTTCGCTGGGCATCTATCTTTCCGGCCCGATCTGGCAGATTATTTCCTCCGGCCTGGTTGGAGGGAGAATTCAACAAGGCGGCGGAACTGGTCGATCCTCTGACCGGCCGGGCAGACGTTCCGGGAAGCGTTTCCTGATGTCCGGCCTTTGAAGCTGACCTTTGCCGGGGAACTGCCGCCAAATCCTCTCCTCCCCTGGAAGAAAGATCCCTGGGAGGAGCGGTCAGTCCCAGCTGCCGGTTTTTGAGACTGCGGTAGCTGGGGGAAAGCCGATTCCTCATATCGGTCCGGTTGCCCAGGCTCTGCCGGTGACTTATCTCTCCGCTCAGGCTCTCTCCCCGCGGAATTCTGGTGAGCATGGTGTCAGCGCTCACCCTGAGCAGATTGTTCAAGAACGGGTCATTGAATAAAGAAGATTTATTGTTCGCCGAATTTCCGGGGTTAAGATCGCTTCCTCCCTTTCCGAGAAAAGCAGCCGACTCCGGGCTGTTTCCCGCTTTTCCTTTTTCCCGGTCGCCCGGCCCGGGGGCAAATTCCGGCATCGATGCAGGCTGGCTGCGCCAGGGTGATGTTTTTCCGAACTGCTCCGCCAGTTTCCCGTTGGCCAGCGGTTTTTCCCTCATTCCCTTTTCATTGGCGCCCATCATTCCTGCATAACCGGCCCCGGAATGAGACATCGCGGTCAGTTCTCCGGAAACGCCCGGTTTTCCCGGTGCCGTAGAATCTACCCGGGACAGGGGACGGCTCTGGGAAGCGTTTCCAGAGAAAAGGCCGGCCGAATCGCTGAACGATTCTCCGGTCCCCCCTTGACCAGCCGGGTTGGCCGGTTGATGATTTCCTCCGTACCGTTTACGCAGTTCGCTTATCAATTCCGGGTCATGGGGAATTACCCCTGATCCCAGCCGCCCTCTTCTTTGGCCGGACAAAGAACCGTTTTTCCAAATCCTCTCTATTTCTCTCGCGTTGGCTTGATTTCTTAACTTACCGGTCGGTTGAAGATTTATCACCGCCGAACCGGAACGGGTGTTTCCCCGGTTGCGCCGACGGCTGTTATTACGGGAAACGGCACCTTGACCGGGCTTCAAAGGCGGCCTTCCTTCCGAGCCTCCTGAATAAGCGGCCGGCACCTCACCGGCAATCTGGGAGCGGAGCCACTCCTGGCCGGGATTACCGCCAGAGCGGTCAACCGTTTGAGCGATCCCGGTCAACCGGGGGGTAAGCCGCCCTTTCGGACTCATTCCCCTGGGTGGAGAAAAATCGCTCTGCCCGGCTAAAAAGCGGTCTCGAACGGAAGTGGGGATATCGGGCGGTTCAGAGCCTGCGAACCGGTTAATTATACCCTGCAATTGTTTTCCCAGTCGGCGGGCTTCCCCGGCGGAAGCGGGCTTTTTCAATTTACGGGAAAGCTCTTTCAGATTACCTTCCAGGCGGGGATTGAAAAGAGCGGGATTACCCTCCAGGCCCCAGTTGCGCTTCTTCAGGGAATCGGAGATCTTCCCCAATTCTTTCACCAGACGGTCAACCGTCTTGGGGGAAGTGCGCAAACCATCCGAAAGTTTCGGAACCGAACGGCCCTGATTTTGCTCGATCTCCAGACTGCCCGCTTTTAAAGGGCGGTCACCGAGGTTGTCTCCCGCTTGAAACAGTTTTCGGGAAATCCGGCCCAGTTCGCCGGCCATCTTTTGAAACACCTCTTTGGGCGGAGAAATCCGGTCTTGGCTTTCCAGCTTGCGGGGAACCGTGCCAGTAGAAATATTGGCCGGAACTTTACCTCCTTCCAGAGAGATCTCTTCCTGCTCGATTATAGTAAGCAACCGGTTATTCAATTCGCTGATTCTCTGACCGGAAACCCTGACTACCTCGCGAATATCCGGGGTGCCTTCATTATTCCACTCCTTCAAAAGAAGTTGCGTCTCCTCCAATTCCGCTTGAACCAGTTTAAGCTTACGGTAACTCTTGATTATTTTTCTCTCTGAAGAAAGTTTTTGGGAAGAAACAGTGGCAAGCCCTGAAGCATCACCGGCCCGCTGCCGGCTGCCGGCGGTCTTCTTGTCGGTTGTGCTGCCGGCGGTCTTCCTGTTTCTCTTTTGTCCCTGGTCAGCCAAAGCCGCTGGCCGGCGGGACGGAAGCTCAAGAGAAGAAGCCACCGCTTTATTCTGTTTGTCCGCCATCAAGGCGACCATCAACCCTTGACTTATTCTGGTCAGCCGGGAGGCGGTCTTCTTGAGTTTAAGAGAATCCTGCCATTTTTTGTATTCTCCGGCCACAGCTTTCCGCTTTTCCGCTTTCTCCCGAAGGGCCGCGGTCTTTTCCTGACTCTCCACCGGTTCGGAGGAATGGCGGGAAAGAGTCTTCTCTTTTCTGGAATGCCTTATCCGGTAAACCAGCAATTCATTTATCAGGTCATCCACTTCAACGGCCAATTTATTGGCGGCCTTCTTAATCCTGGAGGAGGGAATGTTCTTGGTGGCAACGCGACGCTCTTCCACGGGAGAATCGGTTGGTTTGAGGGGAGGGGTGCCGTCTTTTTTAAGCAAAAAATCAGTGGTGGAAAATTTATAGTGAGACGGATTATTTTTCTCTACATTACCCTCTGAGGCGGTGGAGAAGTTATCTGTCTCCACCGCTATCTGGGAAAGGTCGGCGGCCAGTCTCGTCAATTCCTCAGCCAAGGCCCTGGTAACCGGTGAATTATCCTCCTGGATAATTTCCCGGCTGAGATCTTTAATGATAAGGCTTTCCCGGGCAAGTAAATATTTGAGGTCTTTTTTAATCTCCGGTTTCTCCAGAATAATTTCCGACAAAAGCCTGGGCTGGATTTCTTTTTTCTCGACCTTCCCGGAGATGCTGGCCAAAGCCGGTATGGAAGCTTGAACGGTCAGGAAAATAAAGGAAAGAACCATGAGATTGGCCAATACGCTCTTTCTGGTTAACTCGGGGAATTGCCAGGGAAACAGTTCACTCAGCCGGGAATGTTTGAAATTGTCGTGGATATGTTTGAGCAGTAAATGAAACATCGTCGATTTTTCCTGCTCAAATTCCACCTCCAACGTGGTGGCCAGCCCCTGCTGCAATCCAATGGCATGATCAATCGAGGCTATGATTTGCTTCCGGGAAAACCCTTTGTAAAACAGAAAATAAGCATACAAAACCGCCGAATAAAGAATATAGGTGCCAAGCGATGAATAGATCAAGACCGGAGAGAGGGGCCACCAGGTATGAACAGCGACCTGGAGCGAGGTCAAGGCAAACCCCATCCCCAAGACAATCAGGGATACCACCAGATAGTTCATCCGGTTCGCTCTGAGGTAAAGCCTGACGACCTCTTTCCTGATATTGGTGAACAGGGTCAGGTTTTCCGGGGGAAGCGCCGGTAGAGCCGCCTGCTGTTCCCTGAATCTAATGATCAGGTCCATCGCCACAAAAAACAGGAAAGGGATCAAAAGGGCAAAGGTCCCCCCCCAGGTAAGCCATAACCCTGACACCGATTTTACGCTGAGGAAAAAAGCCTCGTTTTCCGGATAAGAACCAGACTCCTGCCCCCAGGTGGCAAGGGTTGTCTTGGTGGATTCTTCCAGCCGGGCTGTCCCCCGGGTTATCTTATGCGCCAGATGTTTGACCTCCTGGGAACCGAATTTGACCATGGTTTTACCAGGAAAAGACAAAACCAGCGTCATAACCGCCAAACCAACGGCTATTAGGCTGCTGTTTCTAGTTTTTTTTACCTTCAACCACTTCATTGCAGGTTACTCATTCAGTAACAGTGATTTTTTTCAAATCGGCAAACTCTCCTAGTTTAATTTTAGAAAGATTTCAGACGGTTGTCAAACTATTTAGCCCGGGCGATTCATAAATTTAACCCGAATAATTCGGGAATCATAGCAAAGCAGATGATATGTTGTTGAAA
>JBHHXV010000067.1:0-9871 GCA_046757225.1 bacterium | reverse complement strand
AGCCTTTAACAGGATATTCACGGCCAGCCCGGATTTTTTCTTCCAGAGAGCCAGATCTGCCAGGGACAGCAGCGGCGCCAGCCTGTTCCGGTCCTGCCGGTAGTCTTCCAGATAGATTTCCGCTGCTTTTTCCAGTTGGAAAGTCGCCAGATAAAGCTTGGTCAGCCGCAGCCGTGCCTGTACGGAGCGCTTGGGAAACTTTCCCAGAATGGCCCGGTAAACCTTTATCTCCTCCTTGATATTTCCCCGGCCGGCCAGCAGCTTTAACAGTTGACCGTAATAAAAATAATAGCTGGGGTCTTCCTTGATCAACCGCTGCAAAAGGTTTACCGATTTCCGGTATTTTCCCGTGTAACTGTAAAGATCGATCAACTGACGGTAATACTTTCTGCCCGGCCGGTGCTGGAGAGCCAGCCGGCCCAGCAGGTTTTCCGATTTCCGGAAATTCTTCCTGGCATTGTAAATATTGACTAAATTGGTTACATACTTGTCATGGCCCCGCAGCTTCTCGATGGTTTGTTGCAACAAAGCGATCTGCTCTTCTATTCTTCCGTAGTAGCTGTAGATATCGAGCAAGGCATCGATAAAACCGGTGTTTTCCGGATAGAGGGAAATCAGCCTTTTATAGGTAGCGATCTGCCGTTCCTCTTTCTTCAGCATACCGTAAAGATCGGCCATTTCCAGCAGCAGCTTGTTCCGTTCCTCTTCCCGGGCCGGGAAAGCCCCGTTCTTTTCCATAAGCTTATAGGTATCGATTATCGACTGATGATCCCCGGTCCACCGGTAAAGAGCCGCCAGCTTATGATAGTAAAGCTTCTCTTGAGGATACTTCTTTATTTTACCTTTTAAAAACCGCTCGATTTCCTCGGATTTATGTTCAGCGCTGTATATGTTTATGAGCTTATCCAGAAAATTCTGGCTGCCGGGAAACCGTTCTATCGCTTCCAGCAAAAGTTTGATCTGTTCCCCGGTCTTTCCCTGAAAGCTGTAAAAATCCAGAAACATGTTCACGAATTTCCGGCTCTTCGGATTGAGATCGATCAATTCCCGGTAAAGAGCCGTCTGTTGCTTCGTTTTACCTTGCCTTCCATAAAGATAGGCTATTTCCAGCAGCAGTTGGTTCCGTTCCTTTTCGCTGCCGGGAAACGCTTTGTTTTTTTTCATGAGTTCATAGTTCGCCAGTTGAGCATCGGTGTCGCCGGTATTTTGATAGACATTATTGAGCAGCAGGTAATGGAGGCTTTGGGAAGGTTCCAGTTTAATCAGCTCCTGCAAAGCCCATTCCTCCTTATCCAGACGGTTGAACGAACTGTAAAGCTGCACCAGATCGATCAGGCTTTCTTTTTCCCCCTGCTTTTGATAGATCTTCTCCAGGTGATCGATCAGATGTTTTCCCTGAAAAGATATCCTGGCCAGTTTTATCTGTTCCCCGGCCACCTCCCGGTCGGGGCCATACTTTTCGGTGATTTTGTCATAGGTGGCGATCGCGGCGGAAATGAAACCGGCCTTTCTTTCCAGTTCAGCCAATTTCATTAAACGCTTTTTATTTTCTCCCTCTTTTTTCAGATATTTTTTGTATTTTATTAAAGACAATTTGGGGCGGTTGCTCAATTCGAGCACCTTTGACGTCTCTCGGGGGGTGGGGTGAATGTAGGCGGAAGCTCCCGCGATAATCGCCAGAAAGGCCGCCACCACCAGGCTTAATTCGTGTAACTTCAAATTCGGCCTCCCGCGCTGACCACCATTAATTCAAAAGGTTTATTTTCACTGTATACGGCAGCTGATGCAGAGGCAGGCGAAAGGTTAAAACATTATGGTCGCTTTTCTGGTTAAAGGTCTTGGGGAGACCTTTTAAAGGAGTCCGGGTAATGGCGAACCGCCCCTTCCGCCGGGTATGTATGGAAATGGCCGGCTCCCCGAAACCTTCGGCCCGGAACGAAACCCCGGATTCCGTCGCCTTCCAGTTCCTGATCCGGCAGCCGGCCTCTATCAGATAACCGGCTTGATCTTTCGGGCTGTCAGTCAAGTAAACGACCGGTTCGGCGACAGCAGGGTCCAGAGCCAGATACAGGCGGCCGTTATGGGTGGTGTACCCCATGACTCCCCGGCATCTTTCCCAGTCCGGCTTTTTATCCCCCTGATCGAATCTGACCGTCCGGCATTCCCCCAGACGAGAGAAGCGGTATCCCCCACCGGCCAGCTCTTCTATGGAACCGGAAAAAAATCCCAGGACGATTTCGGCGAACCTGGTGGGAAAGACCGGGTTTACGGGAACACTCACAACATATTCGACATTGCTTATCAAGGCATTTAAGGCCGCGGTTCGTTCCCCGGAGTAAAAATGGTAATACAGATTGATCGGTTGGAGCCTGAAGGGGGAATCGGTTGCTTTCCAGGTCGCTTTAACCTGTCTGAACCCGAAATAAGGCCCCCGCCATAAGTCGGTATAAGTGTTCTCATTGCTGTTGGAAGAGTAAATCTGCCGGTATTTACCCAGTTGCGCGGACAAGGGGCAGACTGTCGTATAGGAGGGAAACTCCAAATCCTTCCGGGTATCCCCGCCGTTTATATTCAGAATATGGTTTTCCGCCGCTATTTTAAAAGCCTCTTCAGGGGGCTGGCAATCGCCCGACCAATATATAATCCTTACTTTCTTGGATGAGTTCTCCAGTAAGGTGCGGTTCAGATAGTTTATAGACCCCACTATTTCATTAAAAAGGGAGAACTTTATCCGGTCAAAGGAGTAGGCCGGGGTGGAAGGAGCCTGAACCCCCTTCTTCCAGACCAGGGGGTGAGAATAACTGTGACTGGCCGGTTCCACGTTTTTCAGATCGAAGATCGAAGCGGCGATTTTCTTGATCCGTTCCGGTTCCTTATTGTACTCAATTTCTCCGGCGATAAAGGAAACCCCTACCGGCAGATCGGGATATTTCTTTATCACCCGGTCACGGATAATCTCGGCCGAGGTTTTCCTGGTGTTGAAAAAGGCCCGGCCGGAGAGGCCGTCCCCGTCGATATTACTGTAATAGATACGCCGGCCGCAGAGGGTGGTGACGTCAAGCCTGGGCTTTCCCTTCAATCCCAGCGCTTTTTGAAAAAACAGATAAGGATTGAGGCGCAGTTTCTGCATATTCTTAAACTTGTTGGAATAGACCAGGTATTGCATGCCCCATACATAGCCGCCCCTGTCCCCGGTGGCTACCAGGAAGCTGTCGCTGCCCGGCTGATCTATAAGTTTAAGGGTCAGGTAAGAGTGAAGACTGTTTTTTACCGGCTGGAGGCACTCGTAAACAGAGGATTCATATGCAAGAGAACGCTCGAACTCGATAAACCGGGGGTCTTTATAAACCAGCTCTATCTCGTCCGGTTTTTTATTGTAATTTCCCTTGAAATCAACCCCCAGCATATTCAGAAAGCGATTTATGCGGGATATCGGAACCGCTTTTTTCGTCTCGGAATCGGAGAAAGCCCCTAAATTACCCAGGATAACGAACCGGCGGCCCGCTTTGAGTTGTCGTTCGGCCCAGTCAAGATAAGCCAGAGGGTGTTTTATGGAGGAACCGAAAAAAACGCTGATCACTCCCCGGTATTCAGACATCTTTTCCTGACCGGGTAGAGCCTCTTTCACGTCCCGGTAATCAACCACCAGGCCCAGATGGTTCAAAAAGACTTCTATGGAGATGGCCGCTTGATTGTTGGTGGAATCTATTTCCTGGGAGCTGTCGGCCGAGTTGTATAAAATCAGTACCGACCGCTTATAAGGAGAGGCTTCCGCTCTTATGGAGTTGAGAACAAGGCATCCTGTGGAGAACGCCAGCCAAAGCAGAACCCTGCTTTTCATTATTTTTTTCATCAAACAAACGAGTGATATGTCAATAATTTACGACTTTATTCTATCTTTTTAACTTGACTTAATCAACGAACAAATGGTTATATTAATTTTTCGATAAAATTGAATCGGTTGGGAAAAAATGAACAGGAAAATCTGTAAACTGATTTTTGTCATATCGGCGTTGCTTTGTTTCTCGGGGTGCGTCGTTAATGCCAGATACGCTAATCATAATCTGAAAGGGAAGGAGAAGCCAAGCCTGGCGGTGCTTCCCCTGGAGAATCTGACCAATTACTCGAATGCCGGCCTGATTTCCGCCCAGCTGATCCGCACTCAAATATATATAAGCAAAAAATTTGTTCTGCAGGACGAATCGGAAACCAGAAAAATTCTCAAACAAAAAAAGGTGTCTTTATCGCAGCTGGCGGATAATTACCATGTGTCTCAATTAGGCGAGCTTTTGGGAGTGGAGACCGTCCTGGCGGGAGCGGTAACCGAATACGGTTATCAGACCGGCCTGGGGCAGGAGCCGACTGTGGGGTTCAATATCAGGCTGGTTGAGTCGAAATCCACCAAAGTCCTCTGGGCGGGAAGCTATTCCAAGGTCGGCGGCGGCGTGATCGTCAGGGATTCCTTGAATAACACCGCTCATGAAGTAGTTGAAAAAATGATCGATGATCTGGTTGACTCAATGAAAAAATAACCAAAAAAGAAGTAATGAAAACAGAAATATTTCTGAACATTTTCGAGTCTGAACACAGGGTTCCGGTAATGGAGATTTTCGGATTTTTCACCATCTGTTTTTTTGTTGACTTCTTTTTTCTTACCTCTCACCGCGGCTTCAACTTCCTTTCCACCCACCCGTACTGGATACTGGTCGTTCTCGTTCCCGCCAGATACGGCATAATCGACGGGTTTGCGGCTTCCCTTACCGCTTCCCTGCTTTACATCTATTATCAAGCTCCCTTACCGGCCACCGACAATTTTCTGTTGACTTCCAATTATTATCTGGGAACTCCGGTAAACTTCATCGTGGTTTCTCTGGCCCTGGGCCGGATTCAAGACAACGTAAGAATCAAGGCTCAAACCTTGAAGCAGGAAAACGTGAAACTGGCCAAAGACTTTGATCTCCTGGCGGAAAACTTTCGCTTACTGAAAGAAAACAAAGATTTGATCGAAAGAAGAATCGTCGGTCAGGAATCGACTATCAGTACCATGTATAAAGGAATAAGACGCCTCAAAAACCTGAAGGAAGAAGAGATATATCTGGAGATTACCAAGTTGATGAAGGAATATATGAATGTAAAAAAGGGCTCGGTTTATATGCTTGAGGGAAATCATTTGCAGTTGAAGTCATCCTTGAACTGGCCTGATGACCACTGTTTTACCGACGTTTATTATTCTGAGGACTTTTTGTTCAATGAAATAGTTATGAGACAGACCCCCCTGGCCATCAACCGATGGGAGGATTACCAGGCGAAAGTCGGCAAAGACCGTGTCCTGGTAGCCGTTCCCATGGTTGACGAGCTCAGCAAGCGGTCGATGGGGATGCTTAAAATCGAGGAAATCGATTATGTAAACCTGAACAGCTCAACCGTCATGTTCTTGGAGGTGCTGGCCGACTGGTCCACTTACGCGATCAAGAGCGCCAGGGAAACCCTCAAGGAAGAGATACACGATCCCCTGTCCGGGGCTCATCACAATGATTATTTTCAGGAGATTTTCAAGCGGGAATGGTCGTCCGCAAAACGCAACGGCCTTGATTTGTCGGTTCTTCTCCTGACAATTAACGGTTATGCTGAAATGACCGATAATATCAGGGAGATGGTGCTGAAACTGATCGTTACGGTAATAAGAAACCGGTTCCGGGATACTGATATCGTAGCCCGGTGTCATAAGGAGGATTCTTTTATCATCCTTTTACCGATGACGCCTAGCAGGGGAGCTAACCGCTGTTCCGAAATAATAAAAACAGAAGTCGATAAACTGGAGTTTCACCCCTTTTCCGATAAGCGGTTGGTCTCTTTTGAATTTTCCTGTTATGCTGTTGATATGGACAATTTAAACCCTGAGCTGGTTGCCGATTTATAAATAACCTTATAATGCAGACTGATACCAAATTCGGGCTGAATTTCAAAATCCCTCCTCTGATTTTTGCCTATTTATCGGCGCTTCTTCCGGTCGGGCTCGCTTCTCAAGGGTTGAGCTTTTATTTCTTATACCGGGGGAAACCGGTTTTCGCCCTGCTGGCCCATCTTTTTCTGCCCGGTGCCGCATTGTTTCTGATCCCTCAACAACGCAGCCGGAAATTAGTGCACAACTTACTGATCATCCTGGCGTTCAGCAGTTATCGGCTGGTTCGGCACGCTTTTGTTGACCGGCCTGGTATTTAAACCTTTAAACGCCTTGAAAGAATATGACGATTACCTGAATCTGAAAGAAAGCCGGGAGGAAATCATGAAAGATATCCTGCTGGAGAAATCGAAGCTCAAAGCTAATCTCCCGACGGAAAAAGGGGAACTGTCTCCTTATATTGAAATCCTCCAGGGAAATGACATTGATCTGAAATTATCGGTTATCGATAAATTGTCGCTTGATACAGACCCCAAACGAGTGGCTATGCTGAAGACCGCCCTGAACGATTCAAACAGCGAGGTGAAATTCACGGCTGCCGCCGGGCTGAGAAAACTGGAGGACCGGTTCAACATCAGGATTGCGGAGTTGAAGAAAGAGTGCAGGTATATGGTGACCAACGATCATTCTTACGCTGAGTTGGGAACGACCTATGACAATTACTCGTATTGCGGAATCCTGGACAGTGAAACCAGCCGGTATTATAAAGAGCTGGCCATAGAGTCCTTTACCAGGGCGATTTCCATAAACCCTTTTGCCGAAGATTATTACAAAAACCTGGGCCGGCTGCTTCTCAGAACCGACAACATCGAGAAAGCGATCGATGTCCTGGAAAACGGGCTGAAAATAAATCATGACTCCTTAAAGATTAAGACCTGGCTGATCGAGTATTATTACAAACAGGAAAACTTTGAAAAGTTAGTAACATTGTCCCGGGAAATTAAACTGGAAGAGTTGCCCAGCCAACAGCTCAAAGATGTGGTCACCTGGTGGATTAATGCCTGAAAACAACTCTCCCGAAGCGGATATAGGAATGATTTTCGAGGGCTCTTACCCCTATGTGAGCGGCGGCGTCTCTTCCTGGGCCCAGCAGCTGATCGAATCCCTGCCGGAATTCACCTTTTCCGTGATCGCCATTCTTCCGGATAAAAAACCGCGCAAATTGAAATACAACCTTCCCGGAAACGTGGAAAATCTACATCATATCTATATTTACCAGGAAGATTTTGATAAACGGTTAAATTTCCGCGGCCGGTTTGAATGGGGTAAAATTATCGAAGATTACCATAAAGAGGAAAACATCTTCAACCGCGACTTTTTTTCCAACATATCGGAGCTGTTCGAATCGGAAAACCCGCCGGATATTAAAGATTTAATCGGCTCCTACAAATCCTTTGAAATGCTGACCCGCCAATATGACGCCAAAGCCCCGGACGCCTCTTTTCTGGATTATGTCTGGACATGGCGGTTCATGCATCTGGGAATCCTGGAGATCATGAGCGCCCCCCTGCATCACTGCCGGTCTTACCACGCCATCTCCACCGGTTACAGCGGAATTTACGGATGCCGGCTCAAACACCTTTACGACCGGCCGTATCTCTTGACCGAACACGGTATTTACACCAGAGAGAGAAAGATTGAAATCACCCGCTCGGACTGGATATACGATAAGAAAAAGGAAGAGATACGGCCGGAAAGAACCCTGGGAGTCTTCAAAAGTATGTGGATCAAGGCCTTCAGAACCATGAGCAGGCTTACCTACCAGTTCACCGATGAGATTATCACCCTTTATCCGGGAAACCAGGAATTTCAGCTGGAAGACGGCGCGCAAAAGGAGAAGCTGCGGATCATTTATAATGGGATAGATTTCGAACATTACCACGCCTTGAAAAAAGAACGGATTCCGGGACGGTTTACTATCGTTTTGATCGGCAGAGTGGTGCCAGTAAAGGATATCAAGACTTTCATCCGCTGCGTAAAGATTCTCAGCCGCCAGATTCCCGAATTAAAAGCCCTGGTAATGGGGCCCACCGACGAGGACCCTAAATATTACCAGGAATGCCGCCAGTTGGTTAATCTTCTGGCGATAGAGGATTTCATCAGCTTTACCGGAAAAGTTAGTATAGTGGATTACTACCCTGAAGTGGATGTCCTGGTTTTAACCAGTATCAGCGAAGCCCAGCCGCTGGTAATAATAGAAGGGAACGCCGCCGGTATTCCGGCCGTGTGCACGGATGTGGGCGACTGCCGCGACCTGCTGTACGGCAGGGCGGGCGAAGACCGGGAGATGGGAAAAAGCGGGCTCATATTCAATATGGCCAATCCCGAACAGGCGGCCGAACATATTTTTACCTTATACAGAGATTTAAGCTTTTATAAACATTGCTCGGAAACCGGGATCAAAAGAGTCTCCCGGTATTATAAAAAAGAATATCAGATCAACAGTTATCGAGAGTTGTATGGAAGTTACCTGTAACCAGAACGGGGGCCGCTGATGGCCGGTATCGGTTTCGAGCTGGAAAAGATTCTGGACCGGGGAACGCTGAGCAGTTCCGTGCAGGGTTTTTTTTATTCGGCTATCGTCAACTGCGGCCCCTGGATATTTACCATCATCGCTCTTTCTCTGCTCGGCTCAAGCATCGACACCTTTCTGAGCGTGGCTCAAACAGCCGTTTTCCGAGGCACCGTCATTTATGTTTTCTGCTTTTCATTAATAACCACCAGCCCCATAACCATGGTGGTTACCAGGCATATATCCGACTTAATCTATGAAAAGAACGAACATAAAATCATGGGGGTGTTCATTTCATCTTCCATTCTTATTTTTATTGTACAAAGCCTCAGCTCGTTTCCGTTCTTCCTTTTGATAAACGGCAGTTTGTTCTACCGGTTTAACGGTTTCGCCTGCTATCTCCTGGTCAGTTATATCTGGCACCTGATGATTTTCATCTCGGCGGTCAAGAAATACAACAGCATAGTGATTTCCTTTGGCATCGGCATGTTATCGGCGTTGGTTTTAGGAAATCTTATCGGGCAAAGCTATGGCCTGTCCGGAGTGCTGCTGGGCATGAACCTGGGATTGGTGGAAATAGCTTTCACCCTGACCGCCCGTGTCTGCCTGGAATTTAATGAAGCGTTAGAGTTTGACCTTACTTTTTTAAAATCTTTTTCCCGTTATTGGGACCTGGCTCTGTTCGGTCTTTTTTATAATTTAGGAATATGGGTGGACAAAATTGTATTCTGGTATTCACCGACCGGAGAGAAAATAAACAACTTGCTGTATTATCATTACCCCTACGATTCGGCCATGTTTTTAGCTTATCTGACCGCTATTCCCGCCTTGTCTTTCTTTTTTATAGTCGTGGAAACGGAGTTCTATAGAAGCTACCGTTCGTTTTTCCAGAATATCCTGCAAAAAAGAAACCTGCGGGAAATCCGCCTATCACACGCCAGCATGAAGAAAACGCTTATAAAAAGCTTTTCCACCATGACGCAGTTCCAACTGGTAATCGCTTTGATCGCGATTTTCATTGCCCCCAGGTTTATTGAGAGCTTCCAGTTGAACTGGGCTCAACTCTATATCTTCAGGGTGGGAGTCCTGGCGGCAACCCTGCAGGTTTTTATTTTATTGGGCAGCGTAATAATCTTTTACCTCGATTTCCGAAAAGACGCCATGATTGTTGCTGTCGTTTTGTTTTTTACTAATTGGCTTTTTACAAGATGGAGTATTGCGGCCGGATTTGAAAACTACGGATATGGTTATTTCGCCTCCACCTTCCTGACTTTTATCCTTACGTTTATTCTCGTTAATTACCGATTCAGGAAATTCATTTATTTTACCTTCTTTCAATCCTCCTAGCCCGGTCTATTCATAAACTTGGCTGACATTTGCCAGACCCCAGAAAATGA